>NZ_JAHRFC010000024.1:0-81087 GCF_020883015.1 Microcoleus sp. CAWBG640 | reverse complement strand
GGGGCAATACACCAAGCCTGAATGTCTCCGTAGCAACGGGCATGGCTTTATATGAAATTTACCGCCAGCGCGGACCCAAGAAGTTTCATGTACACAGCTCGTCAAAGTAATTAGTCCGATCGCCCCCTAAAGCCGGGGGCGATCGACCCCCAAGTTTCCCATTTTAGGTAATTAAAAAAATGCCACACCTGATTAGAAAATTTCCTTCATATTAGAATAGGCATCACTCATTACCATGTGTACCTAACCTAACTGAGAGAGGCTATATAATTTTTTTTCAACTACGCCAATTATATCATCCGTAAAAAAAAATTGACAGGAGAGGATATCTCAACTACAATTCCATCCAAAAACCATGTCAGGGAACCCCAAACTATATAGCCTTAGCCGGCTGTAGAGGGGAGAGAAGGGGGTAGTAGTACCTCCCGTAAGGATTAATCCTTACAAAGGAGCTTGCTAGACAGGTGTATATATTTGTCTATAAAGCTTATAACTATTATAACAAAGTGTAAATAACTAAGGCATCAGCCTTGCAGGCAGCACTCTGGAAAAAAAAAGTAAAATACATTACAAATCCCCATGAAAGAACTCTTGATTAGCTTGCTCAACTTTTTCGGTTTAGCTTGGTGGGTGGAAGTTAAAACTGCATCGCCACGGTGCATTTATTATTTTGGTCCGTTTATGACCGCTAAAGAGGCCCAAGCTGCACAAACAGGATATGTAGAAGACATAGAAAATGAAGATGCTCAAGGTATTAGTGTTTCGATTCAACGTTGCAAGCCTGTGAATTTGACGGTAGCAGATGACTTGGGAAAGCTTGGTGAGCCAGGGATGTTCCCGGTTTTTAGCGGTCAGTAGCAGCAAGGGGAGTCAATAGTTTTGTCTTCAAAACTATTGACTTTTTGACCTCAAATTGCTGGTGGCTAATAGGTAATAGGTAATGGGTAACGGGGAATGAGGACCCAGAGAAAGAGAAGAGAGAAATAATAATTCCGATGTCAATGAATTTGATATAGCAGTCCTTGCAGGAGTCGTAAAGTTTTTTACCCCACCCCAACCCTCCCCTTATTAAGGGGAGGGAGTAAGAAATTCACAAATGATTTAGGATTGCTATATTACTTCTTCCTTCTTCCTTCTTCCTTCTTATTTCTTCCTTCTTCCTTCTTCCTTCTTCCTTCTTCCTTCTTCCTTCTACTTAACTGTCTGGGGGAAGTTTTTTATCCAGCGATCGATATCTGCAAGTACCCGATCGGGAATTTCCCAGGGGAATAAGTGGGCTGTATTTGGATAGCACTCCCACTGACATTCCTGGAGGTGTTGGGCTGTTTCTAAACTGGATGCGGAGGTGATGTGCCGATCGGCCTCTCCAGCCATGACTAAGGAAGGGCATTGAATATCGCCGAGGTTGAGTAGTCGGTTATATCCAGCCCTCAGAGCGGTATTTAAGGCTTTGGTAGCCGTGGGGGAAGTCTGGAGATAGGCGGGAGTACCAGATCGGGCTAAATAGCGATAGGGAGTGCTTGTATGCTGTTGTATTAAGTAGCGAAAGAGCGATCGCCTACCAAAAGTATCAATATTCCATTGCCAGCCCGGTATCACCCAATTGATGATTCCGGCTAAACCCGTATAAAAGTTATCTTGCCAAGATACCCGAGGGTGACTGCCTCTGGGTTTGGCGGCGGATGCAAGTATAATCAAACCCGTGACTCGCTGCGGATATTTCATCGCTAATTCCAGGGCTAAAATTCCCCCTAAAGACCATCCCAGTACCAAACAGCGATCGATCCCAAATCGGTCTAAAAGCGCTTCTAAATCGAGGAGATGATCCGTCATGTCAAAGGGAGTAAAAGTGCGACTGTTGCCGTATCCCCGCAAGTCTGGGGCGATGGTTTGGAATCGCTCAGATAAGTGTTCGGTAAACACTGACATACAAGAGCCTGAGCCAGGATGACCGTGCAAACATAGGATCGGAAATCCTGTTCCTTTGACAGAAACACTAAGTTTTTGAGGTGTCATTCTATATGTCTCTGAGAAGCCCATCCGAATTTTTACCTGCTAGCTTGCTGCTGAGTTTTCTGAGTTTTCTGAGTTTTTGGTTGCGAAACTTGCTGCTCTTTCGGTTGAGAAACCTCAGCTTTTACTAATTCAGGAAATGGTGGCTGGAGATTGTGAACTTCGATGTCCATTCCCACTGGCAGAGGTGGCAGTTGGGGCAGATCGTTTTCCAAATCTTTGAACCCTTTGAGGTTTTTTGCTGGCAAAATTTCCGGCATTTGTGGTGGTAATTTTGCTGTTTCCAAAGTGCCGATCATTTTAGCTAGGGCGAATTCTAGTTGAGAACCAGGGTCGATCGCCACCCAACCCCGATCCGTCATTTGCCGGATCTCGAAGTGGAGGTGAGGGCCCGTGGACATTCCTGTACTACCAACGCGGCCGATGGTTTCTCCCTGTTTCACCCACTCTCCGGGCTTCACAAACAGTTCAGAAAGGTGTCCGTAGAGAGTTTCCTGAGACTGTTTACTGTGATTGAGCACCACCGTCAAACCATAACCGCCTAGCCAATCGGCGATCGCCACTTGACCCGCATAAGCAGCCAGGACGGGCGTTCCCAACTCCGCTCCCAAGTCAGTCCCGGTGTGAAAGCGGCCATAGCCCATAACTGGATGAGTCCGCCACCCAAATGGCGAAGTAATTGCCGCAGCAATAGATAGTGGAAACAGCAGACTGGTGTTGCCATTTCCTGCCTTACCAGCGGGACGTGGCGTGAGATTGTAATAAGCAAAGCCTGTATTGCTACCGCTGCTGACACTAATCGGGCCGACTTCAATGGGGCCTAGTCCCATACTCGCTCCTGGATCTGAAGTGCCTCCGCCGCTATTTCCCGAATATGCAGCGTTAGCATAATATCCAGCCTCCGCTGAGTACCCAGGATGAGGCGAGTAACCTGAATCGGGCGAGTAACCTTGATTAGGCGAGTAAGCGGCATCTCCGTTCACTGATTTTGGCTGTCTGGTTCCCGCGCCCCACAACTGACTGCCGATTTTTTCGACGGCTTGACCGAGGGTGTCGCTAACATTGCCACCACCATTGCCGGCAACATTCCCTGAAACATTCCCTGGAACACTTTCTGGAACATGCCCTGGAACATTTCTGGGAACATTCCCAGAGGGAGGAGTAGCAATATAGGAGTCAGGAGCGATCGGAGTTTGAGGGTTGTAGTTGCCTCCCCCAGCATCGGCCGTGACTGGCTCGGAAATCGCAGCAGGGGCGCACGCACTCCCACCACCGGGACATTCGGTCGATCGATCTGAAAATTCTATGTTTGTCGGCGCTTCGTAGCTGTTGGTCGCCCCAGCGCTGTAGTCTGTCTGGTCGTTGTAAGCGTTGGCCGGGTTCACGGGCGCTTCAAAAGGAGGTTCCGGCGACTGGGCTGTTGGTTCCGGCAGGGGTATCAGTGCGGGTTCGGGCAGATAATATTCTGAGGTCCCAGGTGCCGCCACTGCTGGCGGTTCCGTCGCGTATTCCGGTTGGGGATCTGGTTCCTGGTAGCGAGGCTCCCGCGCCACTTCTGGGGTTGGAGCGCTTTCTGCCATGGGAGCCGGTTGTACCGGGACAGGAGCTTCAAATAATGGTTGCAGGTCTGCGGCACCTGGGGCTGTCTGTTCTATTGTTGGAGTTTCCGTTTGTGCCCACACTATGCCTTTGCTGAGTAGTCCCAGACTGGCAAGGCAACCTAGTCCCACCAGCAGGGAGCGATCGGACAAAAGACGCTGAAGATTCCGTGCGCCTGTAGGTTTTTTATTTGGCTCTTTGGTGTTCACAGTGGCTGTCCAATGCTTGTCTGAAACTGGTTTCACGATTTTTTTTCCCAACTCAACTAGGGCCTTGGTGGAGATCGAAGTCAGGCTCGAATTTATGCTAATCCTTGTCTGGAGTGGAGCCTAAACTATTGTACCTGGTTAACGCGATTATTCCGTTCAACCTAGCTAGTTGATTCCAGTTTGTCCGTTCACTTGGCAAAATTGTTAATTATTTAGTATTATTGACTCCCTTGGGGCAGCATGGCATTAATGAGTTTACCTGACGATCGCTTGACAAATTTTCGCGACTATGAATGCCTTGGGGAACCAGAGGGTGTTACTTGGCAGTGGCAAAGTTGGGAGGGATTGCCCTATCTGACTTGTAGCTTGCTCGAAAGCTGGCAACACGGCTTTTTTACGGCTCCGTTTTCGCCCCGCACCCCGATCGACTTGGTGGAAGTTCTGTCGCCCGGAGCTCCTGTTTACCGGGTCAAGCAGGTACATGGCAATAGCGTACTCCAGACTGGTCAGGTGGCTCCGGTTTCTGCTAGTGGTCTTGGGGCGGAAACTGGGAACCAAATTTATGCTGAGGCTGATGGCTTGGTTGCCGAGCGAGAGTTTGAGGCGATTTGGGTTTGTACGGCAGATTGTGTCCCTGTGTTGATTGCTGACGATCGCACCGGACTGACTGCCGCAGTTCACGCAGGTTGGCGCGGGACTGCTGCTAAGATATTACCAGAGGCGATCGCTCAACTTGTGGCCGTTGGCAGTCAACTGGAAAATCTGAGGATTGCTATGGGGCCGGCGATCGCTGGACAGGTTTACCAGGTATCTGTGGAAGTGGCAGCGGAACTGGGAGCTACCATTACTCCCAAGGGTGCAGTTAGTGTGACAGCCGACCGCATTCTAGAGTTTTTGCACCAACTGCCTCAAACTCCTGTGTTAGCCGATCCTGAACCGGGAAAAGTACGTTTGGATGTTCGCCGCTGCAATGCTTTGCAATTGCAACAGTTGGGAATTCATCCTTCTCAAGTGGCGATCGCTCCTCACTGTACTTATTCTGACTCCGATCGCTTTTTTTCCTACCGCCGGGAGCCACTTAAAAAAGTCCAGTGGTCGGGAATTGTCAGTGGCGGCGCGACAACTACCTGTTGAAGGTAGAAGGTAGAATGTAGTTTTAAGTTTTAAATTTTGAATTTTAAATTTTGAATTTTAACTCTTTAACTTAAAACTCAAAACTTAAAATTTACAGACTTTCCTTCTACTTTCAAAACAGGATTTTCAGGGGTTAACCTACCTACTTAGTGGGTGATTCCCTAAAATCAATAAAAACTAGCAACTAAACTTTTTGGGAAAGCGGTCCTCGCCCCCGCCCCGCTTTCCTCTCTTGTTAAGATTGCGCTATAACGAGAGTCTCCAGCGGGTTATTAAAATGAGCGATCCAACTCCCTATCAACTGCTTGAGGTCGATGAAGATGCTTCTTTTGATGAAGTCCAAGAAGCCCGCACTCGTCTGGCTGAACATTACAGTGGCGATTTGAAACGTTTGGAATCGATCGAAGCTGCTTACGACGCGATCCTGATGGATCGTTTGCGACAACGACAGGAGGGTAAAATTAAAGTCCCCGAACGCATCCGTTTTCCTGAACGGTTGACTCCTCCACCCGCCAGCTTTACTCCCTCTCCTCCGTCTGGTAGTCCTGCTTGGCTGCAACGGCTAATCGATACTCCTAGTCGATCGGACATTTTGTGGCCTGCGGGAATCTATGTCGGATTGAGCGGGCTCAGTATCTATCCGGCTGCTAATAATTCTTTACTACAGTTGACTCTAGCTCTGGGAGTCGGCTCTTGTCTCTATTTTCTCAATCGCAAGGAACAAAAATTTGGTCGGGCTGTACTGCTAACAGTTATGGGCTTGGTTTTAGGCTTGTTGCTGGGAGGTATTTTAAGCTCTCTGGTGAGTCCAGCATTCATCGCAACAGAGAAATTTATTGCTTTGTTTACGTTTTTAACTCTGTGGCTGGTCAGCAGTTTTTTACGATAGTTTAGTCTCTAGACTTCTCCCAAAAAGCCTGTAAAAAATAGGTCAGAAAGCCTGTTCTACAATAATTATGGGAGATGTCTAATACAGTCAACAGTTGAGTGTTGACTGTTGACTGATTTATCGGGCTGATCGAGCGAAAATGATCTCAACGGCTTCGCCCAAATTGTTAGCAATTAAGTCTGGTTGCTGACTTTCTAGTTGCGAGCGATCGCGAATCCCGCACAAAACACCAATTACCTTGACACCGTGGGTTTTAGCTGCTACAATATCTGCCTCTGTATCCCCAACCATCCAAGTATCAGAAGCTGGCGGCAATTCGGCGAGAGCTTTTGCCATCAGCAAGGGCTTATCTTTAACATCACCAGTTTTAACATAATCATTGGGGAGACAATAACGGCGGTCTTCTGGGAAAAAGTGGCCTAAATTGCAGCGGTTGAAAGCTTCGTCAAGTTCCCTGACGCGACGCATAGTCATCACTACTAAATCAACTCCTGCCCCTTGTAGCTTTTCTAAGGTTTCCACCGCTCCTGGGGATGGGCGATCGTACATCAAGTAGGGGAAAGTATGAACAGTGTGACGACGTTTTTGGGCAAATTCAGTGGCTTGGATAGCATCCAATCCTGAGAGAATGCCGATTTCGGTTTCAGGAATCCGCGCCCGCTTCATTTCCCAAAACTCTGCTTGGGAGAGTTCGCGCACCTGTTGGTCGGAAGCTTGAGTCTCCGCAAGACATTGCTGATAAACTCGATAATAGCGATCGGAGACATCCATTATTGGCCCATCAAAGTCTGTAATCAGTCTCAGCATTTAGCAGAATATATTTAAGATTTGATACAAATTATTTAATATTGTATCATTAAGAGATGTCAGCTCCTCCACAAAACTTGACAGAAATACCCTAGGGAGTTACTGTTTATTAAGTAATGTCAATTGCATAAAACATTACGCTCAAACTCTAGTGACACTCAACTGTAGCGGTTGCAATCAATATCAGGAAATCTACAATTAAGATGTGTTGCACAAATAAAGTAAACCGCTATATTTTATACATAAATCTACCCCTTAACCTAGGGTGAGTTGAGGTGGAGTTCACAGGATTGTTAAAAACATTCCATGGAACTCATATTCGGCTAGCTTTGCCACAGGGAAAAACTGCTCAGAGGAATCAAATTTAGTGTTTGGTTAAATTTACCAGCCGTAAAATAGTGCCATACCTCCAAAGAGTTTCCACACCCATATCAATAGCTTACAACTTACGCATCGAGAGCGTATTTATGCCATTGCGAAGCAAAGGAGAGCTTTTACAAACATTGATTTATCCTAAAAATGGCATAAATAAAATAGCCGATTGACCAGAGACGAATTCTACTACCCACATTAGAAATAGATACTCAAACATAACGAAATGCTACCCAAATTAAGCGTACAAATCCCCCCCAAAAGTGTTAACAATCTGCTTAACAAGTTGTTGTCCTTGCGTCGAATTGAATACCTCGCAGTCGATCGAGAACTGAAAATTCAAGAAGCATCTTTGAACGTCCAAGAATTTGCTGACATTCCCGATGGGATCGAAAAAGGAAAAGATGTGCGTGATAGTTTTCCCGAACTAATCGGCATCGAAGAAATCCTCGATGATATTCTCGAAGAAAAACAGCCCAATTTTCAACTAAAATCAGTAACCCGAATTTTAAATGATGGCTCTTGTTTGTATCTAGATTTATATGTTTTTGGTTATAAAGAACAGTTAAAACCTGAGAGACTCATTATTTTCTGTGAAGACGTAACAGATAGTACCAGTATGCAGCAAACCATGGTGCAATCAGTAAATGAAAGCAGTATCAAAGTCACTAATTTAGCTACCTCCCGCGATTATATTGAGCAGATCCTGAATTCAATCAATGATATTTTGTTAGTGACGACGGCATCGGGAAAAATCAAAAAAATCAATAAATCCACAGAATTATTATTTGGATACACCGAAGCAGAATTAATTGGTAAACCAATTTCAATGATTACGGCCAATGAGGAATTATTGCGTCAAGTCAGTCAGTTACCTGCGGAACTTAAAAACGAATCATGGCATCAGGTGAAAGTAATATGCCACACTAAAGCAGCTTTAAGCTTGACAGTGGCTTTTTCCTGCTCTACCATCAAGACCACGGTAGAAAGCAAACATTCAGCAAGTGAAACCATACAAGATTTTGTCTATATTGGCAGAGATATCACCGAACAACAACGAACAAAAAAGCGTCAATCAGCACATTATGCAGTAGCTAGAATCATGTCAGAATCGGGTTCTTTAGAGAGCGCAACTCCGAAAATTTTGCAAGCTATTTGTGAAAGTTTAGGATGGGATCTCGGTGAATTGTGGACACCTGCGGATGAAAAAGAAACTAAATTAGATGGGGAAAATCAACAGCAAAAAGTCAGATTTTTGTTTGCAACACCAGACACTCCTGTGGAAAAAGTGCCGTTTCTACTGCGAGTTGGAGTATGGTGGCGGGGTAGAGATGTCGGCGAGTTTGTGGAAAATTGTCAGCAGATAACTCTCCCTCCTGGTGTGGGCTTACCCGGAGTGGTTTGGAACACTGGTTATCCGCAGTGGATTACTGATATTCTCAAAGATGGCAATTTTATAAGATCGAACTTAGCATCAAAAGCCAAACTGACTTCGGCTTTTGGTTTCCCAATTCGTGCTAGTGGTCAAATTGTAGGAGTCATGACTTTTTTCTGTCAAAAAAAACAGCCATCCGATGAAGACTTACTTCAGATGATGGCCGCCGTTGGTTCGCAATTGGGACAGTTTGTCAAGCGCAAGTATGCCGAAAAAGAACTGCAAGAAGCCGAAGCTTCCATCAGACTTTTATACGAACAGGAAAAACGCCAAAGTAAAAAATTGGTTCAGCAAAATTTAGCCCTAGAAAAGACTAAATTAGAGTTAGAATCTGCTAACCGTGCCCTACAGCGACTCGCCTCTGTAGATGGTTTGACTCAGATTGCTAATCGTCGCTGTTTTGACAAAACCTTGCAGTCGGAATGGTTGCGGATGGCGAGAAATCAAGAGCCCCTAGCTTTGATTTTGTTGGATATCGATTTTTTTAAACTTTATAACGACCATTACGGCCATCAAGGCGGAGATGAATGTTTAAAAAAAGTGGCGGAAATTTTAGAGGGCAATGCTCATCGGGGAGGCGATTTATCTGCTAGGTACGGGGGCGAAGAATTTGCAGTAATTTTGTCCCAGACTGATGCTAAAGGAGCAATGCGGGTAGCCGAATCAATTCGCAACGATTTGAAAATTGAGGCAATTCCTCACCAACTGTCAAAGGTAAGTCAGTTTGTAACTGCCAGTATGGGGATAGCTAGTGTAGTTCCTAGTGCGGAACTATCTGTGGAGTGGCTAATTGGGGAAGCAGATCGATCGCTCTACCAAGCTAAACTAGAAGGACGCGATCGGGTAATTTATCTAAATCCTGCAATTTTGGATAATTAGTCAGGTTGCGGAGGTAGTAAAAAAGCGCTTCTACCTGGGAAAGGAGTATTTGTTGATGATGATTGTGAGACAAGCTAAAATTGCTGATGCACCTGCAATTGCACGAGTTAATGTCGATACTTGGCGGACTGCTTATCAAAAAATTTTACCAGCCGACTATCTAGCGCAGTTATCCTATGAAAATCGAGAAAGTAATTGGCGAGACATCCTTGTAAACGCCGAAAAAAATGAATATTTTGTGTACGTGGCGGAGAATGAATTAGGACAAATCGTGGGTTTTGCTGCTGGTGGCTACGAACGAACTCACAAATATGTTTATCAAGGAGAATTATTTGCTATCTATATTTTGCAGGAATATCAGCATCAAGGAATCGGAAGGAAACTCGTAGGAACAATTGCCTCCCAACTATCTAATTTAAACTTAAATTCGATGCTGGTTTGGGTGTTAGGAGATAATTCAGCCTGTAGGTTTTATCAAGTTTTGGGAGGCAAAAAAATTGAGGAACAACAAACAAATAGAGCCGGAGTTTTACTTAAGGAAATTGCCTACGGCTGGACCGACATAACTATGCTGCTGGAAAATTGATAAGCCCTAGGAGGGCCGGCACGGGGGCACGGCCCCTACCAAGAATGAAACTACCCTGGGGCACGGCCCCTACCAAAAATGAAACAAACCTTGGGGGGGTGAGGAGTTTCCTCCTGGTTGCTCCTATCCATAGCATTGTTGCGTCCAGGACTACCTTCATCAATCAAAACTCAAACTTCCCCGCTTCATTTGTTCCCGTTCTATGGCCTCAAACAAAGCCCGAAAATTTCCAGCCCCAAAACCTCCCGCTTGCACTTTGACATCGTTAACTAAGGCAACTCGACGTTCGATTATCTCAAAAAAGAATGTAGGTTCAGCAAAAATTGGCTGCGTAAAAATTTGCAGCAGCATCGCTGCGGGCGTCTCTTCCGGCCAATCTACCAAAACTTGAGCACCTATAATTTCTTGCCAATCTTTCGGTACATAGTTTTGCTGTTGTTGTAATTCTTTATAATAAGTCCAGGGAACCGGCAGAAAAGGCAAACCGCGCGATCGCAAATCAGCCACAATGTCCACAATGCGATCGGTTTGCAAAGCCATATGTTGAATGCCCGGCCCCTGATTTGCATCCAAAAACTCTTGAATTTGAGAATTAGGTGATGCCGATTCATTAATAGGCAATTGCACTCCACCTTCAGCATGAACCATAACTCGGCTGCGTAAAGCCGATTTGTCAGTCTGAATATCAAAATTTTGCTGAGTCTGAAAACCTAAAACTCTTTGATACCAATTAACAGCAGTAGACAAATCCCCGGTTGCCACATTTAATACTACGTGGTCAATATTAGTAAACAGTGGGATTTCCGCAGAATTCGGTGACAGTGAATTATCACCACTTCCCTCAATCAAGGTGTGGCTTAAGTCTCCCCAACCCGCAATCTTTGCCCGCTTAAAACTGCCTCCTGCATTTATACCTTTTTGAATCGGTTCCAGTAGTTTAGCGCCTTCAGCGATCGCTCTAGCTATTGCAAACTCAATATTTTTGACCCGGAAGCCCACATCGGCAATACCAGGAGGATGTAATTTCAACCAACTAGCGACAGGACTAGAGGATGTCAAGGGGGAAGATAAAACAAAACAGATATTGCCACTTGCGAGCACTTCACTATGAGTGTGGCTATTGGCATAATTTGCTGTGGTTTGAAAGCCTAATTTGCTGACAAACCAGTCCCGCGATGTTGCTGCATCTTCAGTATAGAATTGAATGCGATCGAACTCCATAATCAATAATTGAAAATGGCGATGGGGAAATTAACAAGCTGTTTAGTCATTTTTATGTTTAATAAGGTTAATTGACTTAACAATAGCCTATAAACAGGAGAGCTGGTGTCTGCCTGAAGACTGAATCATGAAGATTGTAGATTTGGGATAGGGGATTATGGGTCAAAAGGGTAAATCAAAATATTACCTTCAATTATATGATAAATTTACAACTTATCACCCCAGGTTCATCTGTCGTAACAATCTCAAATCTACAATCTCAAATCTACCATGGGTATGCTGCTTAAATTCTAGAAAAACAAATGACTTTCAGGCTGAATGTTAATTTCCATTGGGACTGCTTGTGGGTCAGCAGAAAGAGCAAACATAATGGCATTGGCAGCAGTTTCTGTAGTCAACATTTTTGACCTATCTACCTTCAAACTCACACTATCCCAAAAGGGAGAATCCACCCCACCAAAATAGAATAGCGTAAACTTGATACCATAGCGCCGCAATTCATCGGCCATGCACTTACTGAAACCAACTACCCCAAACTTGGAAGCACAATAAGCTGTTCCCATCGCCATCGAATGCTTGCCCAAAATGCCGATGACATTACAAATGTGACCGGATTTGCGGTCTTTCATCACATTAGCTGCTGCTTGAGATGTGTAAAAACTGCCTTTCAAATTCAAATCAAGCATCGCATCTAAATCAGCGGGTTCTAATTTGTTCCACTGCTTGAGAATACCCGCACCGGCCGCATTTATCAATACATCAATTTGTCCGAAATGCTCCACAGTTTTCTGCATTAGAGTTTCGACTTGTGACAACTGAGTAATATCTGTAGGTACTGTTAGTACCTTTGTGGTGGGGAATTGGGCGGCTAGGGGGTCTAAACGACTGCTGTCTCTGGCTGCAAGCACGAGAATTGCACCCGCATCTGCCAGTTTGTGGGCTACCGCTGAACCAATCCCACCAGTCGCACCCACAACAACCACAACTTTATTCTGCATATCCCTTTACATTTCTTTACATCGTGTTTGTATGATAACTCAAGTTATGAAAATTGGGCGAAGCGAAGCTCAGGGATGGGGCATGGGGCATAGGGAATTGGTAATTGGGAATGGGGAATGGGGAATGGGGAATTGGGAATGGGGAATTGGGAATGGGGAATTGGGAATGGGGAATTGGGAATAACCAATAACCAATAACCAATAACCAATAACTATTTCAGAGAAACTTGCCAGCCTTTATCTACTTTTTGAATCTGGAGAGAAGTGCAAGATTGCAAAAATTTAGGGAATTTTCTACTGAGATTGAATTCCTTAATTATTTGGGTAATTTGTTTGCCGTATTGTCGGTGGAATTCGCTACCTACATTTGAGAGAAATACAGAATTAGCTGGAGAGTTTTTGGTGAGTTCTTTCACGATTTGGACAATGGCTGTTTCCAAGTCTTCGAGAGAATTAATACTTTCCAAACTAGCCGATACTGCCATGCTGTTAGGTGAACTATCTTTGTTAATTATTGGTGGTTTTGGTGACTGTTTTACATCAAAAAGAGTTACGTATGCTTGAGAATTTTCTGAGGGTTGGTGAACCACAAATTCCGTGGGATATTTAATAAATATATCCCTGGTTTTAGTGCCTAGCAGATGAGTTGCCACGACTTGATTGAGGGGTGAACCGTAATTTTCTTTAAATAAGACTGAAATTCTGGAAAGTTTTACCCACTGAGCTGATGTGCGTTCTTGTTCTATTTTGATTATTGTTTTTAGATTGAGAATTAATTTTTCGATGGGGTCAGGTTCGGTTACAGATACAAGGGAGTAGGTTTCTGTTTGTCCTGTTTTGCTATTTAAAACTATGATTTTATCTACTTGTTTGCGGACTTGAAAAACTGTTAATCCGTGAGCTTGGAGGGTATTGCTGAGGTGGGTCAATGCCCGATCGGACGAACAGACAAAAATCTCCTTGGCTGTGGGATAATGGACGAAAATAGATGCTCCAACGGTAGCCATTTTTAAATCGGCACTGTCTTTGCCGGGGGGGACATGAATCAATTGATAGCCGCGTTGGTGAAATTCAGCATCTTTTTTGCCCATGCTGCGCCAATTGGCAAAGGCAACTTTAATTTGGATGGGATACTGGCAAATTCCCTCTAGGAATTTTTCGGTTTCGAGATTGAGTTGCAAGTTTTCGACATCTAGCAGCAGGATGGCTATTCCCACGCCCAATGAGGGAGTTGGAGGTTTAGATGAGGCTGATTTATTGGATTTAGCTGGTGCTATGGGGGCTTCGGCAAGTTGCTGAATTTTGGCTATTAATTTGGTGAATTGAGCCGAATTAATGAATTCGGGAATCAAGAGGATTTGGAGGTATTTTTTTGCAGTTAGCAGAATGGAATCTACATCTTTTGCTAATCTGAAACTTTTGGTAAATTTGAAAATCAAAATTGACTGAAAATCAGGTTTGGCCCACTGGGTTTTCCTGTATTTTTCAGCTATCCATTCAGGGTGCTTGGATTGAATGGAAACTAGAGTTTGAGCGAGATAGCGACTGATGGCGCTGAATGCGGCAGATTCTTGAGTCGCCAGCAAGGGGTTATGAGCGGGCATAGCTCTCCACAATGCAGGATGGTTTCTAAATCTATCTTGACACTCTCAGGTCTAAAGACACGCTCGATTGGTGACTCCAGGAGCAGGCTTGCTCAGAGAGGATTGCAAGGTTCAGACTAGAGGTGTATTCTCACGCCTGTGTTGCTTGGATAAACGTCCAAAGGTTCTAGTATGCCCTATAATTCTAGTTTTTTGCCAGTAGTCGGACGATCGCGCGCCAGATCAAACCAGCTATAATTAACGCTAACCCAATCAGCCAAATTTGTCTCTGGACCCAGAAAGCCAGAAATAGACAGGAAGCTAAACCTACTATAGGGAGCCATTGGGGGTAAAGTCTGTGGGTGGGGGAAAGTTGCAGGGCGGCGAGGTTGGTGATAGCGTAGTAGATCAAAATGCTAAAAGCGCTAAATGACCAAGTGGTTTGGACATCGCCGATGAGGATTAAAAGTGCGATCGCCACTTCCACGACCACCACAGCCACATAGGGAGTTGTCTGCGAAGGATTCAGCCGCGCCAAGACTCTCGGCATATCCCGACGTCGCCCCATCGCCAGCAACACCCGCGACAGCCCTAAAATTAAGTTCAGCAGCACTCCCAGCATGGCGGTAATAGCCCCGACAGCTAGCAGTTGAGAAACTCCCGGAATGCGGAAACTGCGGGCGATGACTTCCAAAGGTGCAGAGTTACCCGCCATTTGCAGGGAGAATTTATCAACACCCCCCGCGCCAACAAATACTATTGCTACCGCCATGTAAAGGAGCATTGTCAGCACCAAAGTGAAAATTATGGCTTTGGGAATGGTTTGCTTCGGTTCCCGCACTTCCTCACTCATGGTGGTGATGCGGGCGTAACCGCTATAGGCAACAAACATCAGGGCGGTGGCGTGGAGGATGGATGCGATCGAACTATCATTCTGTACAGTGGCCATTTCCCAGCTTACCTCTGGTAAACCAGCAACAATAAACACAGCCAGAGATAAGAGTGTAACTGAGACTATGGCAGTATTGGCGATATTCGATCGCCTTATACCAGTTAATACAACCAGAGTGAGGGTGGCGAGGGCCACTAAGGCTGTTAGGATGAGATAAGTGCGATCGGCTACACCAACTGCATTCAAAAAATACCCTGCAAAACCCAAAGCAGCAGTAGCCGCCGAAGCCGTTTTCGCTAACAGAAACATCCAACCAGCCGTAAAACCCAGCCAAGGATTCAGATATTTGTAACCATATTCGTAAGTACCACCACTAACAGGATGATTTGCCGCTAATTGAGCACTATTGAGGCCATTGCAAACAGCCACTAAACCAGCAATAATCACAGCAAAAATCACTCCCGGCCCAGCAATTTCCGCCGCAATCCCGATACTCACAAATACTCCGGTACCGACGATTGAGCCGAGGCCCATCAGAGTAGCGCCAAAAACACCTAATTCTCGCTTCAGAAGTGGTGAGGACATATAAAAATTTTTCGTAGTAAGGACTTTAGTCCTTATAGTTTGTAGTAATATCATGTCCGGTCGGTTGACATGATTCCTGTAGGGGCGGGTTCACCAACAATAATTGCCTAAAACCAACAATCTCATAAACCCGCCCCCGCCCAACTACTACGAACAATATTAACCGAAACGGCCTTGAATATAATCCCTGGTACTGGGATTGCTTGCAGAAGTAAAGATCCGACTTGTCGGCCCAAATTCAACCATGCGGCCGATGCGACTTTCATCAGTATTAAAAAATGCAGTGTAATCAGAAACACGAGCAGCCTGCTGCATATTGTGAGTCACAATCACCACAGTTAACTGTTGCCGCAGAGTCTGAAATAGCTCCTCAATCTTCATCGTAGAAATCGGGTCTAGAGCCGAACAAGGTTCATCCATCAGCAAAATTTTTGGTTTCACAGCTAGAGCACGAGCAATGCAAAGTCGCTGCTGTTGTCCACCAGAAATCCCCTGGGCCGATTTCTTCAAATTATCTTTGACCTCATCCCAAAGCGCCGCGCTTTTCAGTGCAGATTCTACAATTTCATCTAATTCTGCTTTGCTTTTTTTACCAAATATTCTCACTCCATAAGCAATATTATCATAGATGCTGAGCGGAAAAGGATTTGGTCTTTGAAACACCATGCCAATTTGGCGACGCAGACTATTAATATTCACTTTGGGACTGTAAATATCCTGTCCAAAAAACTCAACCCTTCCTTTGATGATTACTTTTCCTTCCAATTCCCCAATCCGGTTAAGAGCCTTGAGAAAAGTAGATTTACCACAACCAGAAGGTCCAATAATAGCCGTGACTTGTGGGTGAGGAATATTCATCGACAAATTTTCCAGAACTTTGTGAGTTCCGTAGTAAAAACTCAAGTCCTGAACCCGTAAGGCTGGCATTGCATTGGGGTCAATTTCCTGGGCGGTATCTGCCGAAAAATTATGGGTATTTTTTCCAGTTGTCAAGTTACTTTCAAGTGTCATTATTTTCAGTTATGTAGGGTTAATAGTAAACTTTGAGATGTAGATAATTATCTCGCTAATGGTAGGCTGACTGTTCCTGAATGGAGGCGGATAATTGATGATAATTATCTATTTTGCAAGCGTTTGCGTGTTACCGCACGAGAGACGACGCTAGCAATCAAAACCATGCCTAAAAGCACAGAAGCTGCTGTCCAAGCCAATTCATTCTGTTCCTTGTAGGGAGAACTGGCATAACTGTATATTAATACTGACATAGAAGGAGTTGGAGTCAGAATTGTCCCCGGAATTTCTTGGATTTTCGAGAGGGTTTCTGCACCAAGGGGAGACTGAGTTATTTCTCCCAATTTCTCAATCAAAGGAGGCCAAAACTGGCTGGATAAAGCAGTAACGATGAGTGGTGCGGTTTCGCCGGCGGCGCGGGAAGCGGCGAGCAAAACGCCTGTGGTAATCGTCGGGAGTGCCGAGGGAATGATAATCCGAAAGATAGTTTGAAAACGTCCGGCTCCCAAACCTCCTGAAGCGAGTCGGTAAGAAGTAGGGACTAATTTTAATGCTTGTTCTGTTGTCAAGGCGACAACGGGAAGCATAATAATACCCAAAGCGATACCGCCAGCTAATCCTGAAAATACTTTGGTTGTAACGACAATTAAAGCGTAAGCAAAGACTCCCACAACGATGGAAGGAACGCTGCTGAGAATGACGGTAATAAAGCGGATAGTATTTGATATTCCCTTGTTTTCTCTGCCAAATTCTGACAAAAATATTCCGGTCATTACCCCGATTGGGACACTAAATAACGTGGCAATTCCTACCATTAGAGCAGTACCCAGAATCGCATTGGCAAAACCGTTAGGCTGGTCTTCAACTCCTACTGGTGCTGGCAGGGAAACTAAAACGTCCCAGCTTAAATGTGTTAATCCTTCCCCCAGGATTTTGTATAAAATAGCGAACAAAGGTAGCAGAGCTAAGGCTGTGAGAGCAAAGGCAATAACAGTCATTCCTCGGCTGAAAAAGTTTCTACCCAGTGACAGGGGATTGTAGATTTCTGCATCCAGAATAGTTGGTGTTTTTTGTGCTTGATTCATGTTTAATTTTTCGCTCCCTTGACACCGATTAGCTGAACTAACAATACTGCGACTGCGTTCACCAATAGGGTGATGACAAATAGAATTAGCGCTAAATACATTAAAGAACCGACGTGCAGAGGTTCTTGAGCTTCTCGAAATTGGCTGGCTAAAACAGCGGGGATTGAGTAACCAGGAGCTAGAATAGATTGGTTGATTTGAATCGAGTTGCCAATTACCATGGTGACTGCCATGGTTTCGCCTAAAGCGCGTCCCAAGGCCAAGATGGTTGCCCCGATAATTCCTGAACTAGCTGCTGGTAATAACAGCTTAAATATTGTTTCCCAGCGGGTGGCACCTAGGGACATGGAAGCACTTCGCAAGTCTACGGGAACTGACATCAAAACATCGCGGCTAATGGCGGCTACTGTTGGTAAAATCATGATTGATAACAGTATTCCAGCGGGCAACATTCCTGGACCCAAGGGTTCGCTGCTGAACAGAGGAAACCAACTGAAATTGTTAAATAGCGACTGTTGTAAAGGTAGCAGAAAGGGAATGAGAACAAAAATTCCCCAAAGTCCAACTATGACGCTGGGAATGGCTGAGATTAATTCCACCATGAATCCCAAGGGCGATCGCACCCAAACGGGCAAAAAGTTTTCGCTGGTAACTATAGCCACGGAAAGTCCAAGAGGAATTGCGATAATAATGGCGATCGCAGAACTAATCACAGTCCCGTAAATAAAGGGCAAAGCTCCAAATTGTAACTCCCCAATATCCCACTTAGGGTTCCAGAGGAATGAGATTCCAAACTTGCTAATAGCAGGCCAAGCATCTTTAAAAATTATCGCGCTCATCCAGAACAACGTAGCGGCTGTCCCTAGAGCAAAAGCCCATACAAATATGGTAAATCCTGACTCCATCCACAAACCTTCACCCGAAGTATCAGTCAAGTCTACTTCTGTGGTATTTGTGATTTGCTGATTAGTCAATTTTTTCGGTTCCTTAGCAAAATTGGTCATACCCTAGTTGTTACTGAGTAAACAGTGAAATATTTGGTTGATGGAAGAGTAATTATAGTAGATGTAGTAGGGTGCGCAGCAGCGCACCTTACCCCTGACAATTTATAAGTTGGGAGTTAGATATTTAACTCCTAACTGAGTCGTAGCGCCCTCTTTTAACCTTTAGCAACTACACTCTGATTTACTGTTTGAATTACCTTTTGAGCTGTCCCCGAAGGAATTGTAGTAAATTCTAGCTGTTTGTTGAGACCTTGGCCTGTAGTCATCACCCAATTAACCATCTTTTTAATAGCATCGGCTTTCGCAGCAGGATACTCTTTGTAGATTAACAACCAAGTTAAACCAACAATCGGATAACCGTCGCTGGGATTCCCTTCTACTAAACGGAAGTCGGCGGGGTATGTTTCTCCTGCTAAAGCTTTTTCGGCTTCTGCCAAGTTAGCATCTACAAAACGACCAGCTTTATTTTGAATAAATGCTGTTTGGAGCTTGTTTTGTCTGGCATAGGTATCTTGAACATAACCGATCGCACCCGCTGTTTGTTTCACTAAACCTGCGACACCTGGGTTTCCTTGACCGCTGAGGGGGCTTCCGGGCCAGCTAGGTTGAGCGGCGGCTTTGATGCTACTGCCGATCGCCTGTAAGTGATTAGCAAAAATAAAGGTTGTACCGCTACTATCTGCCCGTACAACTACTCGAATCGGACTATTTGGCATTTTAGCTTGTCCAGAAATTCCAGCGATTTTAGGATCGTTCCAGCGAGTAATTTTTCCTTCAAAGATGCCTTTCATCGCATCGGCGCTCAATTTTACATTGTTTATTCCTGGCAAGTTGTAAACAACCGCAACAGCTCCACCAGCAGTAGGAACAGCGATGACACCCCGTTTTACCTGACCGATTTGTTCAGCACTCATCAGCGCATCGCTACCTGCGAAATCAACAGTACCTGCGATTAATGCTTTGATGCCAGCACCACTGCCAGTCCCTTCGTAGTTTACAGTAATTTGATTAGCGCTTCTCATCTGAGAGAAATAGCGATCGTAAAGAGGTTTGGGAAAAGTAGCTCCCGAACCGTTTAGTGTGACGGCTGCTACAGCAGAACTAATCAATGAGAGCGAAAATGCGGTTGCTGCTAGCGTAACTATAAAGGCACGTCGCCAACGTCCTGTGAAAAAAAACATACTCCTCCTCCTTAAATAACAGACTTTGGGCAATCCCCTCCATAGGATAGACCGAAAGATACGAGTCAGACCTGGAGAAAGGATAAGCTTGTTTTAAATTTTGGTTAAATTTGGGTTAAATTTTTGACAATTAGCTGTTGGGAGAGTTATTGACACTCCCCGGTCTGAAGACGCGGGGATTCTTAAGGACAAACTTTGGGGGATGAATCCGCCCAAAGTTTAATTCTTAAAGGGTTAGTCAGCAACCCGCTACCCACTCGCTCTGCGGATTGAGTCTATGGCTACTTTTGATTTCCTAATGATGTTTGCCGCACCGTTAACATCTGCATTCAGAATTATTTTCTGAGCGGAACGGTACAAACCTCGTTTAATTCTTTTACCAGATGGTTGCCAATTGTCGGGTTTTTCACCAACTTTCACTGGCAGTAAGTCTCGGTCTAAGAAGCTGGCTTTTGAGGTGTAGGATTCGTCTTGCTCTACAAATCTCCATCCTCTGAGAGCGCACTCTTGTTGTAGTCTATCTTTGACTTTAGCTGTGGGTATTTGGACAAAGTTTTGATTAGTTACGACCCCCATATTTACTTCTTGCTTATGTCCTTTATTCCAACCAAAAACTATGACATTAATTTGGTGATTTTCGCAATGCTCTATTATGGTTCTAACTGCCTTTCGTAAGTCCCGACATTAAACAGATTGTTTGACCACCTCAACAGTTGCTCGACAATGGTTTTGTCGAGTCCTGTTAAATGCCAAACGTCTTTTTGTACTGCGTACATCTTTTTTTACCCTCCTTGATTGATTTTACTATAATTTGGAAATTAGGAAAGTGCGATCGCCACTTGATAATCCTTACCATCTTTCTTAACTTTGAAAGTTTTGCATGACTGCAAAAAATTAATCACCTTACTCCCCAAATTCATTGATTGCAGTTTTTTAGTCAGTGGTTGATGGTATAACTTATGAAATTCCGTAGCAACTTGGTTAATCGGAACATAACTACCCGGAGATTCAGCCGTTAATCCTCTGATAATTTTGGCTACAGAAGTTTCCAAGGTAGCATAGGCCTGAGCTTTGGAAGCAGCCGATTTTTGCCCAACCATCGCCACTTGATGTTTTTGCCCGCTGGATTTCACTTGAAAAACTGTAGATTTCGACTGCAAATATTTTAGCAAGCTGGAATTTTTACCCAAAAAACCTTTCACAATTAAATCGGCATTAGATTTATATTTATCCAAAAAATCTTTCTGAATTCTTACCAGACTAACCGTATCCTCGTGCAACTCATTTTTGGCAGATTCAATAATTTCTAAAATTTTAATTTGGAAAACATCCAGAGAATCAATAGTAGAGGAATTGACAACAGGAACGATTTCTATATCCGGTTTTTGGGCAACATTTTGCTCGACAACAACCGTCGCCAAAGGCGCTTCCGACACCGGAGAAACTTGCGGTTGTGCTGACTCCGTAACTGTTACTGCATGAGAATTCACAGAATTAAAAGCAATAGTATGGCGCTCTTTAAAAAACTGAGCCACCCTCGAAAATCGAGCTATACGCTCGTCAATAGATTTATGTTCAGCCTGTAATAATTCTGCAACTTGATGAGCCAATTCCTCAAAACTAGGAATTTCTACTTCCCTCTCACAAGAATAGTGCTTGCTCTCACCATTATGACAGTTTTCTACAGACAACACAGCATTTTTTCGCCGCACCCGAAACACAGTCAATCCCTGATTTTGCAACTGATTGCAAAGATGATTTAACAAACCATCCGAAGAACAAACAAAAACTTCTCGCACATCGCGATATCGATATAAAATAGCAGCACCAAAGGCAATCATTTTACCATCAGCACTATTAGCACCGCCCGGAACATGAATCAGCTCATAACCGCGGTCGTAAAGTTCAGCATCCAACTTCCCCGTACTCGGATTTTTCCAATTAGCAAAAGCAACTTTAACTTGCAGAGGATAGACGCACAAACTCGCTAAGAATAGTTCTGTATTAACGTTAAGTTTCAGATTTTCAGCATCTAACAGCAAAATCGCAATCCCGCCGGAATCTGTAGTGCTTACAGAGGTGATTTCCTGCGGGATAGCTGCGCTTAATTCACTTTCGGTGAATTGGCGACTGAAAGACTGTGGCCCTACCGGATCAAAGAATTGTTTGCGGCAAGCCTTGCAAAGATATCGCTGGCGACCGTTGGGACGGCCGTTCTTACGGAGTTGGTCAGATTCGCATCTTGGACATTTCATTTAACCATTATTACAGCCTGCTCCCGAACCCAACAAGACATTACCTATCTTCTTCTTGCTCTTCCTTCGCGCCCTTCGCGTCTTCGCGGTTCGTTAAATAGATATTCTTTGAGCGGTTCAAGAGTAACTTGTGGCAGTCGATCGCCCCATAATAGTAAAAGAAACTTAACAATTATTAAAAAAATGGCAAGAGACTTGCGAGGATTCCTCAAACTACTCGAAGAACGGGGACAACTGCGCCGGATTAGCGCCTTAGTCGATTCCGACCTAGAAATTGCCGAAATTTCCAACCAAATGCTGCAAAAAGGCGGCCCAGGCTTGCTGTTTGAAAACGTCAAAGGCGCAGAATTCCCGGTGGCGATTAACCTGCTGGGTACAGAACAGCGCGTTTGCTGGGCGATGAACATGGAAAAGCCGATCGAACTAGAAGAGCTCGGCAAAAAATTAGGAATGCTACAACAGCCAAAACCCCCAAAAAAGATTTCCCAAGCCATAGAATTCGGCAAAGTGCTGTTTGACGTAGTGAAAGCCAAACCAGGGCGCGACTTTTTCCCAGCTTGTCAGCAAGTGGTAATTGAGGGAGAAGGGCTCGATTTGAACAAAATCCCGATGATTCGCCCCTATCCGGGAGACGCGGGCAAAATTATCACTTTGGGTTTGGTAATTACCAAAGATTGCGAAACCGGCACGCCAAATGTGGGGGTTTATCGCTTACAGTTGCAGTCCAAAAATACCATGACTGTCCACTGGTTATCGGTGCGGGGAGGGGCGCGGCACTTGCGGAAAGCGGCGCAGGCTGGTAAAAAGCTAGAAGTGGCGATCGCCCTTGGAGTTGACCCACTGATCATCCTCGCAGCAGCAACCCCAATTCCTGTAGACTTATCCGAATGGTTATTCGCCGGACTTTACGGCGGTTCCGGCGTGAGTTTAGCGAAGTGCAAAACAGTAGATTTGGAAGTACCTGCTGACTCGGAAATCGTGTTAGAAGGAACGATTACCCCCGGTGAAGTTCTGCCCGACGGGCCTTTTGGCGACCACATGGGTTATTACGGCGGTGTGGAAGATTCGCCACTGGTGCGATTCAATTGCATGACACACCGCAAAGACCCGATTTATCTGACTACATTTAGCGGGCGGCCGCCGAAAGAAGAAGCGATGATGGCGATCGCGCTAAATCGCATTTATACCCCTATTTTGCGGCAGCAAGTATCGGAAATTGTCGATTTCTTCTTACCAATGGAAGCCCTGAGTTACAAAGCTGCAATTATCTCCATTGATAAAGCCTATCCCGGTCAAGCGCGCAGGGCTGCTTTAGCATTTTGGAGTGCATTGCCGCAGTTTACATACACTAAGTTTGTGATTGTTGTCGATAAAAGTATCAACATTCGCGACCCGCGTCAAGTAGTGTGGGCAATTAGTTCTAAAGTTGACCCAGTTCGAGATGTATTTATTCTGCCAAATACGCCTTTTGATACCTTAGATTTTGCCAGTGAAAAACTCGGTTTGGGAGGCAGAATGGGGATTGATGCGACTACGAAGATGCCGCCGGAAACCGAGCACGAATGGGGCGAAGTTTTGGAGTCCGATCCTGATGTGGCGGCGATGGTGGAGCGGCGTTGGGCTGAGTATGGTTTGGCTGATTTGAATTTGGGTGAAGTCGATCCGAATTTGTTTGGTTATGAGATGAAGTAAGGACTTAGGCCTTGACCATTGTTGTCAATTTAAGATTGAACCTTGAGTATCTCTTGTTTGTATCAAAGTCTAGATCCCCCCTAACCCCCCTTAATAAGGGGGGGACAAGAAATATCCTCAAAGTCCCCCTTCTTAAGGGGGATTTAGGGGGATCTAGACTTAGTGTAAAAACGAGATTTCTCAAGGCTTTTAGGCTTAAGTTGACACTCCTTGGGCATTTCCTTGTTATCAATACCAAAGAAGAAGAAAGGTGGAAAGAATGATGCAAAGTCTTAATCTCGATCAAACAATTGTTGGTTGGTCATCCATTGCTAAAATGGTTTTTGTTCCTCACACCGAACAGGAATATGAGCGTTTAGTCGAACTACTAGATAGCCTAATCGATCAAGTGGGCGAGAATGAAAGCCATCCTCTTGCTTCGATGATGGATGTTATTGGTGTTTTAATCGAAAACTATGAATCTGAATATGTTGCTGAGTTAGAAGAGGTTACGTAACCTAGTATTCCACATTGTGGATTACTAATCGAGAAAGGGATTGAAAATTTTGGCGATTTTTGGAATGGGCGATCGAATTGAGTGCGATCGGGATTTACGCACTCCGACAAAGAAACCGGGTTTTTTGCAGTTTTGCTGACTGTAGCGAAGTTTTATCGAAAAAACCCGGTTTCTGGTCACTCATATGTAAGTTCTATTCTGGAATTTGATAAACTGAGAGTAATGTTTTTTGCCGGGAGGCAAGTTTGTTATGTCTCTTGCTAAAGATTTAGAGTACACAGACGAACTACGAGAAGTAATAGTAGTTCCACCTGCTGATTTATGGAGTGATGAACCACCTTTGGAAAGTGATTTACATCGGCTGCAAATGCAGCTACTTATCGATTGTCTGGTTTGGCTGTGGCGAAGTCGCAACGATTTCTATGCCAGTGGGAACTTGACAATTTATTATAGTCCCCAACAAATTAAGTCGCAGGATTTTCGCGGGCCTGATTTTTTTGTTGTTTTGGGAACGGAACGCAAACCTCGTAAAAGTTGGGTGGTTTGGGCTGAAAATGGTCAGTATCCTAATGTAATTGTAGAAATTCTTTCTCCGAGTACGGCGGAAGTTGACAAGGGGTTGAAGAAAAAAATTTATCAGAATATTTTTCGGACACCGGAGTATTTTTGGTTTGATCCGAATGGGTTGGAGTTAGCTGGTTTTCTTTTAGTTGGTGGTCAATATCAAACGTTAGAAACTAATCCTCAAGGTTGGCTATGGAGTGAGCAGTTAGAGTTATTTTTAGGGGTGCAAAATGGTCAGTTGCGCTTTTTTATGAAGGAAGGGCAATTAGTTCAGACTCCGGCAGAAATTGCTGAAACTTTGGCGGCGCAATTGCGAGAATTAGGCATTGAACCGAATGCTTGAATGTGAGCGCTCGGGCCAGGGCGGGTTTATGATGTTGTTGGTTTCCCCCATAGATGGTTGGTAAAACCCGCCCCTACAGCCCCTGAACGTAATATTAACCCCCATTTTCCCCAAAAAAAATTTAAAGCGCGCTGACGCGCGCAAAAGGGTAAAGAGGAAAGAGAGAAAAGGGAAAAAGGGCAAAAGAGTAGAGAAGAGTCCTCGCGGGGAGACTACAGCACAGAACCAACAACCGGAGACTACGCAGAAGCCAGAGCTACGCGAAAACCGATGAATGAGTTACGATCGCCCGCCGAAAGCCCGTTACGAAAGGCACTACGGCAATTGACCGCATCGCTGTCCCAGGAGCCGCCACGCCGCACTCGGTTATTATCTGTTCCAGTTTCCCAGGAACTTCCATCAGTCGGTGCGCCACTATAATTACCATGCCACTTATCGCTGCACCATTCCCAAACATTCCCGTGCATATCGTATAAACCAAAGGAATTCGGCGGAAAACTCCCGACATCCGTTGTTTGTCCGCGATAAAGTCCCTTCGGCGCAGCACCGTAGGGATAATTGCCGTCATAATTAACTAAATCTGGCGTAATCGTATCACCAAAATAGAAAGGTGTTGTCGTTCCCGCGCGACAAGAATATTCCCATTCCGCTTCCGATGGTAAACGATAAGTCTTGCCTGTTTTTTGAGTAAGTTTGCGGCAGAATTCCACAGCCTCATCCCAACTTACTTGTTCTACAGGACGTTTCGCACCTTTGAAACGAGATGGGTTGTTTCCCATCACTGCTTGATATTGTGCTTGAGTGACTTCATATTTACCCATAAAAAAAGGGGCCACAGTAACAGTACGCTGCGGCCCTTCATCGCTATCTCGCCCTGCTTCCGTACTGGGGGAACCCATCACGAAACTGCCACCTGGAATTGCTATCATATCTATAGTGATGCCATCACCGAGATTATCTGTAAAAACCTGTACTTGTCCTTGACTTCGGTTAGCAATCTGCCCCGTTGAGTTGACTGTCACTGTTTCAAAATCAAAAGTTTTTAGGGAATTTGACGATGCTTTTGGGGCTGGAGTTTCTGGTGATGGTTTTGGAGATGCTTGAGGTGATGGACTTTCTGCTATGGGTTCTGGGGATGATTTTCGAGCCGATGATTCAGGAGATGGCGGCTCATTATCTGATGGAGGTGGAAGATTTGGTGAAGATGAAGAAGATTTGTTGTTCAACAAACTTTGACTCAGCACAGCTAATGCAAATCCTCCCCCAGCAAAACCCGCTAATTGCAATAAACCTCGCCTGGTTGTGTTAGTCGGTAACGGCCAAGTGTGCTGTGGAATCACAGGAATTGTTTTAACTTTGCTCCCGGAAGGATTCGTCGATAAAGATAAAAGTGCTTGCAAAGCTTCCCCTGCATTCTGATAACGCTGACTGAAATGGTCGCGCACCATTTTATCTAAAACATCAGCAAATCTAGCGTCAATTCTTGGCACTAAATGCCGCCAAATTACTTCCCCAGTCATCGGATCTTCCTGCAATAGTTGCGGCCCAATTCCTGTTAATGCTTGAATCCCAATCATCCCCACAGCATAGACATCGCTGCACAATTTTGGTTTTCCTTTAGCTTGTTCGCTGGGTGCATATCCGGGAGTGCCTATAGCTATTGTTGTCGTGACATTTCCATTAACATTCACAATTAATTGATTGATTTGCCTAACTGCACCAAAGTCAATCAAGACTATTTTACTATCTTGGCGACGGCGCATTAAATTCGGTGGCTTAATATCTCGATGAATGACGGCATTTGGTTGGTGTTCGTGAGGAACTGTTAAAACTTCTAAGATGTTTTTTAATAAGGTAATAACGTAGGATTCGCTTAACTTTTTTCCGGCAACAATCTCTGTCTTTAAATCATGTCCATCTATGAATTCCTGAACTAGATAGAATTCGCCATTTTCTTCAATGTGAGCAAACAAAGTCGGAATTTGCGGACATTGCTTGCCTAAATTGTACAAAACTTGTGCTTCGATATCGAACAACTTTCGGGCTAGCTGCAAAACAACGGGACGATTGTCTTTCGGTTTCAGGTGTTTGACGACGCAGTGGGGTTTTCCGGGTAAGTCTAAATCTTTGGCTAGGTAGGTGTCACCAAAGCCACCACCCGCCAAGTATTTGATTATTTGATAGCGGTTGTCGAGGATTGTATCTGTGGGAATCATGGGTTTTAGGTGGATGGGTGGAGATTAAGCTTATTTTGACACAATCCTTGTTTTAGTTTGTAGTTGCGCTGTCTTAGTCGCCCGGTTCGCAGTTGCACTGTCTTCGCTGGGGGCAATCTTTTTTACTTTATATGACTTTACTTTATATGACGCCACAGATTCCCATTATTTAATGATATGTCAAGTCTGCATAAAAATCAAGTATTCGATCGCCCATTAATACCAATTTCATGAAGTAGCGTGACATAGCTAACCCCCCCCAACCCCCCCTTGCTAAGGGGGGGCTTTGAACTGCATCTCTAGCAAATATTTATGAAAACAGATATCTGGCATTTGCTGCCAGATTCCGGCAGGGGTTTAAACCCCTGCCTCATAGCGAAAGTCCTCTCAAAGAGGACTGAAGATAAGGATTGAAAAAAGGATTGAAATAGAGATTAATCGATCGCCTTTTCAGTCGTCTTTAGACGACTTGAGCTATGAGGCGGGGGTTTAAACCCCCGACGGACTGTTGCAACAAACGCAAAAAACCGACGCGAGCGACAAATCAGTTTATTGTTCCAAAATCTCAACCAAATCTTCGATCGCAATATCGAACGCACGCGCCATCTTGTCCAAAGCTGTGTAATCTACAGTTGCCATACCTGGAGAATTAGCATAGGTGGCGATCGTGGTATATGCAATACCTGTTCTGTTGGAGACTTCCCTTAGAGTCCAACCCTTCTCTTGAGCAAATTCTCGAACTCGCAGCCTAATTCGTCCCATATTCCCAGCTAAAAATCAGCCTACTCTTCCAAAATCTCAACCAAATCTTCGATCGCAATATCAAACACGCGAGCCATTTTGTTCAAAGCCGTATAATCCACAGTTGCCAGCTTGGGAGAATGGGCATAACTTCTAACGGTACTGTAAGGAATGCCCGATCGCTCGGAAACTTCCTTTAATGTCCAACCCTTCTCTTGGGCTAGTTCTCGAACCCGCAACCGAATTAACCCCATTTTCCCGCTGACAAATCAGTTTACCGTTCCAAAACCTCAACCAAGTCTTCCACCATCACATCGAAGACTTCAGCAAGTTTCTGCAAAGCCGTATAGTCCACCGTTGCCATTTTGGGAGCTTGGGCGTATTTTTTAACCGTGCTGTAGGGAATTCCCGTTCTGTCAGAGACTTCTTTCAGCGTCCAACCCTTCTCCTCAGCTAGTTCTCGAACTCGCAACCGAATTAATCCCATTTATGCTTGACAGCAGCTATGCTCATATCTTTTAATAGATACAGATACAGCGATCGCCCTCGGACCTGAGAAATCTAGAGCGATCGCCTTTCATTCACCACCCACAAAAGTGGGAAGGATTTTCCTATGATACCAAAAGAACCGACATATCGCGATCGACTTCAACCGTGGCATCTGATTCGCCACCTCCCCAACTGTCAGCGGTTAACAGTCGCCCGCTTCACCCGCCGCCGCGATGCGGAATCTTACCTAAACGCACTGCGCCGTTTAATGCCCACAGTCCCGCATACAATTGTGTTCGTAAATGCGGTGTCTGTGTTGGATGAAAACAGCGTGCCAATTCCGATGCAATTGGCGATCGAAGTTTAATGCGATCGAACTGATATCTTGTATTTGTTGTCACATTCCGGCAGGGATTTAAATCCCTGCCTCAAAGCAAAAGTCCACTTAAGTGGACTAAAGAAAGGATTGAAAAAAAGATTGAAATAGAGATTTATCGATCGCCTTTTTCAGTCGTCTTTAGACGACTTGAGCTATGAGGCGGGGGTTTAAACCCCCGACGGACTGAGGATTGAAACAGAGATTAATCGATCGCCTTTTTCAGTCGTCTTCAGACGACTTTAGCTTTGAGGCGGGGGTTTAAACCCCCGACGGACTATGGCAATAAGTGCAAAATGTGCGATCGATTAATCTCTTACAGCATTCGCGCCAAAAAAATATTGCTAAACTGTAAATAGACTTAAGTCAAGGAGTCAAATCAATGCCATCTCCCTTTCCCGGTATGGACCCGTATTTAGAGCATCCTAACCTATGGCCTGAATTGCATCACTGGTTTATTAGTGAAATTGCCAGATTTTTATCTCCGCAACTGCGTCCTAAATATCGAGTTGCCGTAGAGTTGCGAATGTATGAAACCAGCAGCGAAAATTCAGTGCTTGTCGGTATTCCCGATGTGATTGTACAGCGTTCTCAGACATCAAATAACCCATCTACAAATGTAGCTGTTTTGTCACCTCTAGTACAACCAGTGAACGTGACACTTCCTATGCCTGAAATTATCAAGGAAGGTTATTTAGAGATAAGAGGTGTGGAAACTAAAGAAGTAGTCACAACAATCGAAATACTTTCGCCTACTAATAAACGACCGGGAAAAGGCAGGCAAATATATGAGAAAAAACGCGAAAGAATACTGGGCAGTCGCACTCATTTGATTGAGATTGATTTGCTGCGACACGGCGAACCAATGCCATTTTTTGGCAATAATATTGAGAGTCAATATCGGATTTTGGTTTGTCGGGGAAATCGCCTTCCTTCCGGTGATATGTATCCTTTTAATATTCAAAATTCAATTCCTGCTTTCCCAGTTCCTTTGCGTCCCGAAGACTCTGAACCTATTGTTGATTTACAAATGCTTTTCAATCAAGTATATGATATTGCAGGCTACGATATGGAAATAGATTATTGTCGAGAGCCAATACCAGCACTGTCTGAAACGGATGCGGCTTGGGCAGATGCTTGGTTGCGCGATCGCTGATTGCGGGAAAGTTGCTAAACTATAAATAGACTTAAGTCAAGGAGTCACATCAATGCCATCTCCCTTTCCCGGTATGGACCCGTATTTAGAGCATCCCGAACTCTGGCCAGCCCTACACCACTTGCTGATTAGTGAAATTTTTAGATTTTTATCTCCTCAACTGCGTCCTAAGTATTTAGTGTCGCTGGAAGTGAGAATCTATGAAACCGCTGACGATAATTTATCAATTGGTATTCCTGACGTAAATGTAATTCAACCAAAAACCAAGACCGAATTAATAACATCAAACGTAGCCGTTGCAGAGCCACCGACACAACCGTTAACAGTAAATATTCCCATGCCATACCAGGTTCGGGAAGGCTATTTAGAAATTAGAGAAAGGGGAAATGAAGAATTAATTACAGTTATTGAAATTCTCTCGCCTACGAATAAGCGCACAGGTAAAGGACGACAAATGTACGAGGAAAAACGAGAAGAAATTTTATCGAGCCGTACTCATTTAATAGAAATAGATTTATTGCGGCGTGGTCAAAAAATGCCAATTGTTGGCAATAACGTGGAAAGTCACTATAGCGTTTTGGTGTGTCGGGGAAATCGCCGTCCCAAAGCAGATTTGTACGCTTTTAATGTGCAGAACCAGATGCCAGCTTTTCCTCTACCATTGCGATCGGGCGATACTGAACCTATCATAAACTTGCAGGAATTATTCACTCAAATTTACGACATCGCAAGTTACGACCTCAAGATAGATTATCGCAACTGGGAAGTCATACCACCGCTGTCAGAGGCGGATACAATTTGGGCAAATGCTTGGTTGCGCGATCGCAACTTGCGCGAATAATTCAAATTACTAGCAAAATGCAAACTCAACCACTCCTGACTTGAGTTTATAGTCAACAAGCCACCCTACCCACACCGCGTCAAGGCGATCGACTTCTTTTTCAAGTCAGAACCAAAAAGTCTTAAAATATACAATAAGTCACGTATATTAAAAACAGTCGCCAATTTGCAATCATTCTTTACATATTTCAGTACAGCATACCCACCCCTAACTCTTCCTGACAGGAGAGAGCACAGTCTAGTTGGATCGAAGACAATAAACATGGCGACTTCCATGCAAGCTCGTGCAGTTTCTCTAGTCTCAGGTTTGTTCAGGTTATTTGCAGCCAGTTACGAGGAGAGTTGACCACCCGTGCTCCAACGCATCAAACAAGACTTAAAAAACGACCTGATCGCAGGTCTTTTGGTAGTGATACCCTTAGCTACCACCATCTGGCTGACAATCACTGTCGCCAGTTGGGTCATTAATTTTCTCACCAAAATTCCCAAGCAAATTAACCCTTTTGACGGCCTCAACCCGATTTTGGTGAATTTTCTCAATCTCTTGGTAGGGTTGGCTGTACCCCTGCTGAGCATTACGATTATTGGTCTGATGGCCCGTAATATCTTCGGGAAGTGGTTGTTAGACTTGGGCGAACGTCTATTACAGGCAATTCCCCTAGCAGGTTCGGTTTACAAAACCCTCAAACAACTGCTGGGAACTATCCTCAAGTCCAATGACAAATTTCGCCGTGTGGTTTTGGTAGAGTATCCCCGGCGCGGAATCTGGACTTTGGCTTTTGTGACCGGTACGATCGAGAATAATGATATTCCGCCTTATCTTTCAGGCGAAAGTCCCATCGGCATTTTCATTCCCACTACTCCCAATCCCACTACTGGATGGTACGCTATTGTCCCGGAAGCAGATGTGGTTAATCTGTCAATGTCGATCGAAGATGCGTTTAAAGTCATCATCTCCGGCGGCATAGTCAACCCCAGCAACTCAGCTATAATAACGGCCCAAAACACCAATGGGACAAAATTTGAGCCCTTGATGCCCGATGCGAGATATCATCCTGTTCCAGTGGAAGAAGAGTGAATCAACACATCAATAATCTTGCATAAAACCGGCCCAGACGGAAATCGTGACTGAGGGCGGTTTTTTTTTACAAGTTTTTCTGCTAAAGTCCAAGTCTGTACTGTGAACTAACCTCTAGCAATCTCAAGAATTCCTAAATTCCTAAACTCCCAATTCCTATTTAAAAAATATGAAAAAAGCCCGCGAAACCGCACGCGAACTCGCACTCCTCGGCATTAGCCAACTCCCAGCTAATCCAGAACTCTTAGAAGCCAAGAAACTCCAAGATGTCGTCCTCGCCGCCATCCGCACCCTGACTACGGAAGTTCAAGAATCTCTAGAAACCGCAGCCTCAGAAGTGCAACGAGGTAGCGACAAGCTGCTATCGAGCGAAATCCGCGCCTCCGATGTCGAAAGTGCTAGAGCAATGGTACGGGAAGCTGTGGAACTTACTCAAACGGCGATTAACCGTCTCGGTTCAGCTATGGAGTTTCCCGAAATCATCCAGCTAGCTAACCAGCAAGATGTCCGCAATTATGCTTTGCAAATCCTAGCAAAAGTCAGTGCGAACCGCCCGGAAATTGATGACTTGCTCAAAGAAGCCCTCGTGGACTGGCAAATCGAACGTTTGCCCAGGATCGATCGAGATATCATGAGAATTGCGATCGCGGAAATTCTATTTCTAGGCTTACCCGAACAAGTCGGTGTCAACGAAGCTGTCCAACTAGCAAAACGGTACAGTGGCGATGACGGACATCGGTTTATCAACGGAGTATTGCGCCGAGTTGTCGATCGCATTAATGCACAACCAGTTAGTCATTAGTCAGTAGTCATTAGTCAGTAGTCAGTAGTCATTAGTCAGTAGTCATTGGTCATTAGTCAGTTGATAGTTGTAAACAAATAACAAACAACAACTATCAACTGACAAATAACAAATAACAAATAAGAACAGTCAACAGTCAACAGTCAACTAACTATATTCCCCATTTTAATTTTATGGTTTTTAATTGGTTTCGTCGCCAGTACAGCGAAAGTGTATCTTCTGAACAAGAAAATATTCCCGTACAGCCCCAAGAAGAGTCACCAACAGAATCCGCGCCCGTTGAGCCTCAAACAGATGCAGCAGATCCAAGTTCCCCCGCCATAGCAGAGGATTATTTGAATTGGGCGAAAGCTGCTTATAAAAATATTCAAAAACAGCAAAAACCGGAAACACCGGAAACAGAAGTTACCCAGACACCAGCAACTGAGGTTCCAGCAGCCGAAACAGATATTGCTGAATCCGCAACGGTCGAACCAACTGATGCGATCGAACTTGAGGCTCCCATAGCACAAGTGGTGGCAGAAACATCAGAAATTTCTGCACCTGCCATTGTCGAAGCAACCGATGCTTCACCGACAGCCGAGTCGATCGCCATTCCTGAACCGATAGCTCAACAATTAGAAGTTTCAACCCAACAGGGAGAAATTCCCGAACCTGCCATTTCTGTTCCCGATCCAGAATCGATCGCATCAGAACCAAATCCCGCTGTCACAGAAGTTAGGGCCGAAACAGCAGAAGCCCTGCCCTTTTGGGCCAGAGCTCAAGCAGATCGCATGGAACGGATCGAACGGCTCAAAGAAACCGCCCTCGAAGAACCAGAGGTAATTGCAGCAGCAGCAGCCAGAGCTGCAATTATCGAAGAAATTCCTGGTTTTGCCTTTGACGAAGGCTTCCTGTGGTCCTCAGAAATCCTCGCCAGTCAAGGCCGGCGGCCAGATCAAGTATCTGTCGAAGAAATCACTTGGCTGCAAAAGCTGCGAAAAGGCTTAGAAAGAACCCGTCGTAGCTTAATTAATCGACTTAAGGCGATCGTCGGTCAAGGCCCGCTCAATCAAGACGCAGTAGCGGAAATTGAGACTTTATTGCTCCAAGCCGATGTCGGAGTCGCAGCCACAGACATTATAATCAGTCGCCTCCAAGCCAAACTCTCACAAGAAGTCCTACCCCCAGAACAGGCCCTAGCCTACCTCAAAACCATTCTGCGGGACATCCTCGATGCACCCTGTGCCCAAACTGCCGCCGGAAATCCCGCTTACAGTCTGAATTTTGCCCCCGAAAAAGACACCTTCAATATTTGGTTGATTGTCGGAGTTAATGGCGCGGGAAAAACTACGACCATCGGTAAACTTGCCCACATTGCCCAAAAATCAGGATACAAAACTCTGATAGGTGCTGCGGACACTTTCCGGGCCGCCGCCGTCGAACAAGTGAAAGTTTGGGGAGCTCGTAGCGGAGTCGAAATTATTGCCAATCCTGGAAAAAACACCGATCCGGCTGCTGTGGTGTTTGATGCGATCGCCGCGGCCCAGGCCAGAGATACAGAACTCTTGATCGTAGACACCGCAGGTCGTCTGCAAAACAAAAAAAACTTGATGGATGAACTCAGTAAAATCCGTCGCATAGTAGATAAAAAAGCTCCTGGTGCTACCGTAGAATCTCTACTGGTTTTGGATGCCACACTAGGTCAAAATGGTTTGCGACAGGCCGAAGTTTTCGCAGAGGCTGCAAAATTAAGTGGAGTAGTCTTGACAAAACTCGATGGATCTGCTAAAGGTGGTGTTGCCCTAGCAGTAGTGCAGCAATTGGGTCTGCCGATCCGGTTTATTGGAGTCGGGGAAAGCATCGAAGACCTGCGCCCGTTTTCTAGCTACGAGTTTGTGGAAGCCCTGCTGGATTTTAGATTCTAGATTTCTGATTTTTGATTGATGAGGTATCTGTAACCGTCCCAATTTTTTTGAGGCGGACAGGCAGCATAAACATCCAAAATCCTCAACCTAAAACTAAAATCGTAGGAATTACCTACAGGAACAGGGTTTTCGATCGACAAAGGCTGTGGAAAAGACTAGATTAAGTTGTCGCGCATTGAATTTGTAGGGTAATTTGAATTTAAATTCTTGTGGCTGGTGTTTCAACTAACCACCAAGATACAAATTGTTAAATGCAAAACAGATAATCTAGAAAATCATCGACAAAAAAATCTGGTTTCAGTTCTGCTTCTGTGTAAATGCTGAATCATTCTTCTTTAATTTAAAATCGAAAATCACAAATCTAAAATGACTGCTGTGCCTTTGCCTCGCCCCTCACCTCAACCTGCTGACCGCCCTTCTGGTCGCAATTCCATCGACGTGACGCCAGTCTTCGCGCTCAAAGAACTGGTGGCCCGCTTGCATCGATACCAGCATAATGTTCAAGATATGTTAAGTTCCCTGGGATTTGCCCTGCGGACTTTTAATAATCTCAATCAATTTTTGGAGTTGGTTCCTTTGGTAGCGACTCGCGTTACCGATGCCGATGGCGGAGCTTTGGTACTGTTCAAGCCCAATGGTCAAGTCAGGTTTCAGCAGTTGCACTGTCAATCAGGACGGCAGTGTCAAGATATGCGAAAAGCACTGGAAATTGCCACTAAGCAAGTGACAACAGGTGTGGGAACCGGGGCAGAGTTTATGTCGGGTAACTCCGGGCAAACTTCTAGTCTAGATATTCAAGTCAGTCGCTTTTTAGGCCCGGATGTTCACTTGTTTGGTGCACCAATTTTACTGAATAATTTGGAACGGGGACGGCTGTACGTTTTTAGCAGCGAATCCCAATATTTGTTCACGGCTGGGAGACAGAAATTAGTCCGGTTGGTGGCAGATCAAACCGCAGTTGCGATCGCCAAAGATGAGCTAAATGTTAAATTGGCAGAGAAAGAGCGTTTAGACAGAGAGTTGGAAATTGGTGCAGAAATTCAAGTGCGACTCTTACCTCGTAGTTGCCCCAAAATTCCCGGTCTAGATGTGGCCGCCCGCTGTCAAACAGCTAGCAGAGTTGGCGGAGATTATTATGATTTTATTCCCGCCGACTATGACCCCATAGGCAAGGAACAGGAGTCAGAACATACCCCATCCTTGATCGAAAATCTCAAATCAAAAATGGACAAGGGTCGCTGGAGTGTTGTCATCGGCGATGTCATGGGTAAGGGAGTACCCGCTGGTCTGTTGATGACGATGACACGGGGTATGCTGCGGGCAGAGGTTTTGAACCGCCACTCCCCTGCCAGAATTCTGCAACATTTAAACCGGGTAATGCACGCGGATTTGGAAAATTCCCACCGTTTCGTGACTCTGTTTTATTCCGAGTATGACCCGAAAACTCGGACTCTTTCTTACAGTAATGCTGCTCACCACCCGCCTTTGCTTTGGCAAGCCGCCACTAATTCTATTGAGAGGCTTGATACTCTCGAAGGGATGCTAATTGGCTTGGATGCTGATTCGCGCTACCAAGAGGCACAGGTACAATTGCAGCCTGGAGATACTATTATTTATTACACCGATGGTTTTACTGATGCTGCCAATCAAGTAGGGGAGCGGTTTGATGAGGACAATTTGACGGAGGCTTTTCAATGGGCTTGTCAAAATTATCAGGAGTCTGAGCAAATTTTGAACTATTTGTTCGATCGAGTTCACCAGTTTATCGGCATGGGCAACCAAAATGGAGACGATATGACCCTGGTGGTAATGAGAGTAACACCTGCTACAGAAGAAAATCACCATGATAGTTAATTTGATGATTGAAACAACGGTTGGATTGAGTAGCGGGATTAATTGGAACGATGCGGTGGATTTGTTAGTTTGGAAATCTCATTTAAGTTCGACTGTGATTTTGGGTCAAAGCTATGAGATTTTTAGTAATATTCAGAAGTCTTGGAACCATTTTGTCTCTAGTGGTCAAATAGCTGCTTTTGGTATAGGGCTATTTGTGGGCTGGTTCATTAAGGGAATATTCCGTTAGTAAGTCAGCCAACTTCCAAAAAATGAAGGCCCAGAAACCTGACTTCTTCCTTATTCCTTCTTTTCCCCCCTTGGGGGGGGCAGGGGGGGTGGGGGGGCTAGGGGGCGGTGATACCAAATCCTCTCTTCACCGGAATTATTAAACTCTCTCTTCTCTTCCTTCGCGTCCTTCGCGCCTTCGCGGTTAAATCATTCCGATACAACCGGAATTGATATGACTTCTTCGTTCTTCCTTCTTTATTCAAAAATGACAAAACAACAAACAACTTGGAGTCAAAGATTTGAATCGGCTCTGCACCCAGCTATCGTGCGATTCAATGCGAGTATTGGCTTTGATATTGAACTGATTGAGTACGACTTGACTGGTTCGGTAGCTCACGCTAAAATGCTGGCCAAAACCGGGATTATTTCAGATGCAGAAGGTGAACAATTAGTCAATGGTTTGGAACAGATTCGTCAGGAATACCAAAAAGGACTGTTTGTACCGGGTATTGATTCAGAAGATGTTCACTTTGCAGTAGAAAAGCGACTGACGGAAATAGTCGGTGATGCAGGCAAAAAATTGCACACGGCTCGATCGCGCAACGATCAAGCAGGTACTGATACTCGTTTGTATTTGCGCGACAAAATTGCCCAAATCCGCCAGCAGTTGCGGGAATTCCAAGGGGTTTTGCTAGATATTGCTGAGCAAAATGTGGAAACTTTAATTCCAGGTTATACGCACTTGCAGCGCGCTCAACCAATTAGCTTGGCTCATTACCTGTTAGCTTATTTTCAAATGAGCGATCGCGACTGGGAACGCCTCGGCGATGTTAGCAAACGTGTTAATATTTCGCCTCTGGGTTGCAGTGCGCTGGCGGGGACTACTTTCCCGATCGACCGGCACTATACGGCCGAACTATTGCATTTTGACAGAATTTATGATAATAGCTTAGATGGAGTTAGCGATCGAGATTTCGCCATCGAATTTCTCGCAGCCGCCAGCTTGATCATGGTACACCTGAGTCGCTTGTCAGAAGAAATGATTCTCTGGTCGTCTCACGAGTTTGGATTTATTTCACTCAAAGATAGTTGCGCTACCGGTTCGAGCATTATGCCACAGAAAAAAAATCCTGACGTGCCCGAATTGGTGCGGGGTAAGGCAGGGCGAGTTTTCGGTAACTTGCAGGCGATGCTGGTAGTGATGAAGGGACTCCCTTTAGCCTATAACAAAGACTTACAAGAAGATAAAGAAGCTTTGTTTGACACCGTGAAAACGGTACAAGCTTGTTTGGAAGCAATGACGATTTTGCTGCGGGAAGGCATCGCGTTTAACAGCGATCGCCTCGCCGCGGCCGTTACAGAAGACTTTTCCAACGCTACAGATGTAGCCGACTATCTAGCCACTAAAGGTATTCCCTTCCGGGAAGCTTATAACCTCGTGGGCAAAGTTGTCAAAACTTGTCTGTTGGGGGGCAAACTCCTCAAAGATTTGACACTTGAGGAGTGGAAAGAATTGCACCCAGCTTTTGAAACCGACATTTACAGCGCGATCGCACCTCAGCAAGTGGTAGCGGCTCGCAATAGTTACGGGGGTACCGGGTTTGAACAAGTGAGGAAATCACTGACTGCTGCGCGCGATCGGCTCAACGATTAATCTTCAGCGGCAGCCATATCTTTGTCTCTGCCGCTACCAGTCATGGCGCCCATGCCACCACCGTTGCCTCCGTCAAATCGCCTTCTCTTGTTAGAGAACATATCTTGATTTCTGCGCTTGCGAAACTTGCGGGCGTATGCTTGATTTCGTTGTGCCTTCTCTTTCTTGAGATTACGGCGTTTAGCCATTCTGACCTCACTAATAAACATTGACAGTCCCCGGTCTAAAGACACGGGGATTCTTAAGACTTTGCAGCCTGAATATCCCTATTGCTAAGGTTTCCGGGCGCAATCCTTTCGCCAAAAAAACTGGCGGTCTGCTATCCTAGCATTGCAACTAGCTCCTCGGTCGTAACTTTCCCCCAGTTGGAGGGTAGGTTTTAATGTCTTGTACTGACAATTGCAATTTTACCACGCCAAAACAAGGTGTTAACATGATTTGGCCTGATAGTCAATCAAGGCAGGATGAATCATGGAACTGCCTTTGTCTCCCTGAATTAACATCCAGGGGGTTTTCAGGCTATTCTTTATAACTGAATTCAGGAGATACATTTAACAGATAGCGTGACTTGTAGATCATAGCAGGCTATAGGCAAAACTGAAAAAAAAATCAAAAAACTCTTGACAAATACGACAAATGATAATACAACCGGGTGACTTAGCTCCTGAGTTCTGTTGGCCCGATGGTGGGAGTAATTTTATGCCTCTGGCAGATTTTCGATAGCATCAAATTATACTCTAGTTTGAGCGAGAGCTGCTACGGATTCCCCAAAAAATATGGGAAAAAAATTTAGAGACATTACTCAAACTACGTTGGCGATCGACCCTGATGGTACGATTGGAAAAGTTTAAAATTTCCGAACCCTCTTCCCAAAGCTTGTGAGTTTATGCGTCGATTGTGGCAGATTGGACAAACCGTGCTAGGACTAATATTTCGACATCCCGTCACTGGTACTGGCATTATCCCCCTATTACCTGATGGTCGAATTGTCCTAATTCGTCGGCGTGACAACGGTTGCTGGGCACTGCCGGGAGGTATGGTTGATTGGGGCGAAAATATTACGACTACAGTCCGCCGGGAATTGGCTGAAGAAACAGGGCTAGAGCTGGTAAAAATCCGCCGTTTGGTGGGGGTATACTCAGATCCCGATCGCGATCCTCGACTTCACTCTATTTGTATCGTTGTCGAAGCAGAAGTCCAGGGAACAATTCAAATTCAGGATACACTCGAAATCAGCCAAGTAGAAGCTTTTTTACCCACATCCCTACCGAGCGGCGAATTCAGCCACGATAGCGACAAGCATTTGCAGGACTATTTTCAAGGTCTGACAATTGTAAATTGAAACGAAGTGCAGCTAGATTTTAGTCAAATTTTGAATCAATTTTTATAACAACCACTCAACCTTGGATGAAGGTTCTTTTGATTAATGAATATTTAACCGGATGTACTCACAGCTACGAAATTCTCGCATCAAACTTTCTTTAGGACAAATATTCTGGCACGAAGTCGGTCAGGGGCCAAACTTGGTGTTTTTGCACGGTTCTTGGGACAACAGCAATCAGTGGCTGAAGACGATCGAATATTTATGTCCCCAGTACCACTGTTTCGCACCAGATTTACTGGGATTTGGCGATTCAGAACGCCCTAAGATGAATTATTCCATCGACCTCGAAGTAGAATGTCTCGCCCAATACTTAGACACGTTAAATCTGCAAGAGGTTTATTTGATTGGTCACTCCTTGGGTGGCTGGGTAGCCACTAGCTACGCCCTCAAATATCCCGATCGAGTCAAAGGTTTGGTGTTGTTAGCGCCCGAAGGAGTGAATGCCGGCACTAGGCGAGGACGCTGGCAGATGGCTAGGTTGCTGACGGGTACACCTCCTGTGGCTTACTGGCTGCTGCGATCGCTCTATCCCATTGCTAAGTTGTTTGGGGGTCAAAATAAGATTGAGGAACTACTCAAGTTCAGAAAACAGTTGATAGGTTCCCCAGTGGCGATGAAATTGCTATTTAGGCGGCGAGGAGCCGAAATTAAGGCAGAGTTGGTTGACGAGAAGTTGTGTGAGCTCACAGCTCCTTTATTGTTGTTACAGGAATCTCAAAATCCGGCTCCTGCTTCGTCGTCTCTGTGTCAGTCCTATGCTGCTCTGGCGACGAGGGCAGAGATTGAATTTATCAATTCTGAGAGCATAAATTTATTGGTAGAATACCCCGATCTGGTTGCTAAGTATATTCGGGAATTTGCCAAGCAGTGAAATCTCAAATCAGAAATTGATTGAGACCCCAAAAAATAGCTTCTGGGGTGTCAATTACCCTGGCGGCGGTGTCAGGAAAGGTGCTGGCGAGATATTGTAACAACAAAGTGCGATCGCCCCCTGTCAAGGCTATGTGGCTATGAGGAAACAAGCCCAGCCAATCTTCAATAAAATCATTGACGGCTGCTACCACACCGCGCACCACTCCGCTGACAATGGCGCTCTCTGTATCCCCAGCCCAGCGCCCAGTCAGATTATCTGGTAACATCACTACAGGTAAACCAGCAGTTTTCTGTCCCAGAGACCACAATTGCAACCCTAAACCCGGTAGAATAGCGCCCCCAACTAAACGCCTATTGACATCGGCTCCAGTAAATGTTAAAGCTGTACCAGCATCTATAACTAATATTGGCCAACCTAATTGGGTGCCAGCGCCCAATAAAGTCAAAGCTCTGTCAATTCCCAGCGTCGGATAGAGTCCCTCGATGGGTAACTGGTCTAAAGTAATAATTCGGCTATCAGGATAACTCTGCCAAAGTTTGGTTTGATCTGGCACTACTGAAGCCAACACTAAAGGTAATACGCCCAACTCTGGTTTGCGAAGTGACGCAAGTTCAGGATTAGTAGAAATGAGCTTTTGAGCAGATTGTTTCTGGATCGACTCGATTACTGTCTGGACTAGAACTTCTGTCATTTCATCCTGAGATAGATGCTGCACAGCCTGAATACTCAAATGTTTTGTATCCCATGTTGTTTGGAGAGTTTTGCTATTGAATAATCCCCAGTGCAAACGGGAATTGCCGATCGCCAAAGCTATTGTCATCTCCGTTTTACTATTTAATCCAGAGATAAAATTGACAGTATTTGTTTGCGGGCAGAAAATTTCAGCACTTGGGTTTGTCATCTTGATTAACAGAGTAGGCGTAAATAAAAATTGAACTAAAGATGGATTTTAGGTAGTTTTTTCAATCTAAAATCGGCGGTTAAATCTCATATACCTCTCCCATATTTTTTGTGGAACAGCCACGAAAATATTTTAAAAATAGGATTTTAAAGAGAGGGATAATGGACACCTTATATTCAACTAGCGCAGGTTGATAATTAGCAATAACTACTACAGACTGTTGGTGAAAGCGTTATTATAAGTATAATGTAAAGCGATCGTAGCTAAGCTAGAGCTGCATCCTTTATAATATTTAAGAAGAGACAACAGTCCGGGTAAGTTTGCTAAGGCTGTTGGCGGGGTAAGCATAGGTATAAAAGACCAGACTAAATAAAGATAGTTCACAAAATCTGAGTAAATATGTCTTTAAAGATACATCAAAAAAAAACCTCGCCAAAATCAACTTCCACGTTGCCTGAAGCAGACAAATGGAGACAAGAAGCAGGTCTTTCGTTACCCGAAATAGACGAACAAAAAGCCCTGATCGTGCAGATGCAGCAGCAAGTTCAATTATCAAATTTGCTGAACCAAATTAACAACGAAATTCGTAGCACTCTTGACATAGAACAAATTCTGACATCGGCGTGCCGATTGCTTGGTCAAGCGCTAAATTGCAGCCGAGCGAGTATTTTAGTCAAAGAATCAAATACAGACAAAACCTTGATTACACGAGGAGAATACAACGCGGGAGACTATCCCATACAGTTAGGTATGAAAGTACCCGTGGTTGGCAACCCGCACTTGGAAGCGATTATATCTCAACAAGAGTCCCTAGCCGTAACCAAGTTTATCGATTTTCCAGGATTGAACGAACGCAGTAGAAAAATTGCCATAGATTTAGAGATTAAGTCTATGCTGGCAGTAGCTACTCGTTACCAAGGAGAAGTGAATGGAGTAATTGGGCTGCACCAGTGCGATCGGGAACGCGAATGGACGGATTGGGAACGACAGTTGTTAGAAGGGGTGGCTTCCCAATTGGCGATCGCCATCAATCAAGCTAAATTGTATAGCCAAACCCTGCGCCAAGCCGAACAGGAATCGCTGTTGCGGCTGATCGGCAACCAAATTCGTAGTACCCTAGACCTCAATACCATCCTCGACACAGCAGTCAGAGAAGTCCGTCAACTTTTACAGTGCGATCGGGTAATTATCTATCAATTTCAAGACAACTGGCGGGGAAAAGTAGTTGTTGAAGACATGAGTGTTCCTTGGCCTTCAATTTTAGGAGATATGGGAGCAGACAAGTGTTTTAAGGGGGATTATGCAGATTTTTACCAACAAGGACGAGTCAGAGCAATCAATGATGTGTTTAATGCCAATTTAGAGCCTTGTCACATAGATTTTTTAGATAGCTTGCAGGTAAAAGCGAATCTAATAGTACCAATTGTCACATCCCGAAATCCCGAAAAATCACCCAAAAATTCCCTAAACTTCGATCCAGAATTACCCGGTAGGCTGTGGGGCTTGCTAATTGCTCACGAGTGTGGCGATATTCGGAATTGGGAGCAGCAAGAAATGGAGTTACTGTCGCAGATAGCGGACCAAATGGCGATCGCCATTCAGCAAGCCGAACTCTACAGCCAAGTCCAAGAAGCAGCCGTAAAATCGCAAGCTCAAACCCAACAGTTGCAGGCTACATTAGAAGAACTGCGATCGACTCAACAGCAATTAATTCAAAGTGAAAAAATGTCCGGTTTGGGGCAAATGGTGGCAGGTATTGCCCACGAAATTAACAACGCCAATAATTTTATTCACGCTAATTTGTTTCACACCCAAGAATACGTCAAAACCTTAACAGAAGCCCTGGAATTCTGTGGCAAAGCTTGCCCTGAAGCGGGAGATGCGATCGCCCAAATCAATGAAGAACTAGAACTAGATTACATTCGCCAAGACTTTCCACCCTTGCTCAATTCAATGATAGAAGGCAGCAACCGGATTCGGTCAATCGTGACAACACTACGGAGTTTTTCTCGCTTAGACCACTCCGAATTTAAAGCTGTGGATTTGAATGAAGGTTTAGAAAATAGTTTGTTGATGCTGCAAAACAAAGTAAAATCAGAGATAAAAATCAATAAACTCTACGGCAAATTACCAACCGTTAAATGTCATGCAGCTCAAATCAATCAAGTATTTTATAATTTGATTGACAATGCTTTAGATGCCATAAATTCCACTAAAAAACCAGGAGAATTAACAATTTATACCCAGGTCAAGGAAACTGGGTGGGTAACAATCTCTATCAGCGACAATGGCCCCGGCATTCCTGCGGAAATTCAGCACAAAATTTTCGATCCATTTTTTACTACTAAACCTGTAGGAAAAGGCACTGGTTTGGGACTATCAGTATGTTACCAAGTGATTGTTCAAGCTCACGGTGGCAAGATTAACTGTGTCAGTAAAGTTGGTGAAGGAACCGAATTAATTGTGGAGTTACCCATCGCAAATCAGAAAGGTTAAATTCCTAAAAATCTTCTGGAACAAACCGGGAGAGCGCCACCCAAAGCCGCACCAAAGCCCCTAGAGTTGATTACCAAACCCTCACACCAGGGCTATCAGGCCGCATTGGTCAGATTTTGACATTCGGCAAAATTTCCGGATCAAAGTTATTGATGATGAAAGTTAGGTATCTCTATTAGACATCTCCCATAATTATTGTGGAATAGGCTGGATAGCCTGTTCGACCCAGGCTTTTTGGGAGAAGTCTATTAAGTATGTGCAAGTAATTACCTACAACATTTCAACAGGGGCAATTAAGCCTTCAAATGCTTATTGGGCAAGCATTTTGGTTGTAAAAGCATAGTTAATTAATTTACGTACACGTACTTAGAGAGAATTTTTTGGGGCAGTAACTGACAACTATAAAGAAAGCCCAAATTAGGGTTTTCAGTGACTGCTAATGCTTAATTACTCATCCTCAAAATAGAAACTATGGCTACTTCCTTGACTGGTACTTTGGGTCAAACCAATAATTACAGCAGCGTCAATGACCTAATCGCAAAATGGCCGACTATCGCCCGGAATCTAGGCATCAAACTATCTGGGGTAGCTTTTGATGGCGTGGAAACAGACTATCTAAATCCTACTGAAATCAGCAACCTCACCTTGGCAACTAACGAAAACCCTAAAAGCTGGTTAAGTTACGGCAATAGTGCTGGTATTGGTGTCGCATCTTCTTATAGTGGTTGGTTCACAGACCCCAATAAAATTCGGGCGGAGATCAACTATGACCCCAACACCAATCAATCTCAAGCCCTGAAGGTGAAATGGGCAGATAACCAAGATATCAGTAGCGCCACGATCGACCTCAGTGCATTGAGTCCCAAAACAAGTCCAGGACTAGGCGATCAAGGTAATGAAGTTGGTTTGCTGCAAATCTTCAATAATGGAGTTTTGGTACCGGCTACCAATTTTACTATTAGTCGCCTCAACGCTCCGATCGCATCAAAACCCCTCTCTGTGTCTTCAAATGGAGTGACTTTCACGGGCGATCGTACCGATGGCACTTTCCAATTCAAGGTACAATCAAATTCCACTAGCGTCGCTTTTGACGAACTGCGGTTCTCCGCCAAAGCCTACGATAGCCCCACCGCCGCCTACCAAGCCACCACCTTCAAAGACGATAGTTCCGACTACCTAGTGCGGAGTATTCAATATCAAGGCCTCAATGTAACACCAACTCCAACTCCGACTCCGACTCCGACTCCAACCCCTGCAAATATCTTCCAGTTTCAGCAATCAAGTTACACAGTGAATGAAGGTGGCGTAGCGACGATTAACGTTACTCGCACAGGTGGTACGGGGGCTGCATCGATTAACTACGCTACTGTTGACGGTTCGGCAAATGCTGGTGGGACAGCAGCCGATTACACTGCGGCGGCGGGGACGTTGAATTTTGCTGCGGGGCAAAATATCGCTAATTTCACGGTGGCTGCTCTGAGCGACATGATTTTGGAATCGCCCGAAACAGTGAATTTGGTGCTTAGCGGTGGGAATGTCGGCAGCAATCCGTCGATTTTGACGATTAATAATGTGGTGCCAACTCCGACGCCAACCCCTCCAAGTATCTTCCAGTTTCAGCAATCAAGTTACACCGTGAATGAAGGCGGTGTGGCGACGATTAATGTGACTCGCACAGGTGGTACGGGAGCTGCATCGATTAACTACGCTACTGTTGACGGTTCGGCAAGTGGTGTCGGGACTGCACCCGATTACACTGTAGCGGCGGGGGCGTTGAATTTTGCTCCAGGGCAAAATATCGCTAGTTTTACGGTTACTGCTCTGAGCGACATGATTTTGGAAGGGCCGGAAACAGTGAATTTGGTGCTTAGCGGTGGGAATGTCGGCAGCAATCCGTCGATTTTGACAATTAATAATGTGGTCCCAACTCCCACACCGACACCAACACCGACCCCAACACCGACACCCGGTCAAAGCACGTTTTTCTTCAGTGCGGCTACTTACAGCGTCAACGAAGGTAACACTGCGCCGATTACAATTAATCGCAGTGGCGACCTTTCAGCACCAGCGACGATCGTGTTCCGTACAGGTGACGGTACTGCTCTAGCTACGGGTTCTATTCCTGATTACAATAGTGTGGCTCAAGCGGTCAATTTTGCGCCCGGACAAGCTAGCGCCCAAGTTCCGGTTCAAACTTTATTTGATAGTCTCACAGAGCCCAATGAGACAGTGAATTTGTTCTTGAGCGGCGGCAGTTTGGCAAGTCCGTCAGCAGCGGTTTTGAGTATTATTGATACTACTGCTGTGCCTCCGACTTTCTTCTCCTACGGTTCGTCTTCTGGTCCTATTGCTGATAGTAGTTTTGGAAGTTTTACGATTAACCGGAGTGGCAATACTGCGGTTTCGGCTTCGATCGACTTTTTGATTGCTGCCCCTGGTGGCGCTCAACCTGTCAACAACGCAGACTTCAATATTTTCGGTCAATATATTCCGACTGCTTCTGGAGGGACGGTGAACTTTAATCCCGGTCAAACTACCGTTAGTCTGACGATTACCAATAATCCAGGTTTGACTGCTGGGGTGGTGAATTTAGGCTTTGGCGCAGGTCCGATCGGCGCTCCGGCATCGACTGCAATTACTCTGCTTTAACGCTGTTAGGAGGGCAAAGATCGCGAACCCTTTCAAGGTCGTACTCTTAGATGCTACACCCGTTATTCGAGTACGACCTTGAACCCTTGTATCTTGAAAGAAGTAGATTGCGATTTACCCTTGGGTGGGGGCGGGTTTTTGAGATTGTCAGTTTTTGGCAATTATTGTTGGTAAAACCCGCCCTTACAATTCTCGAATCGAAGCGATATAGTGTGGGGATTCCCGTCTGGTCAGCTAAAATCGATTCGATCGACATCAGTTTTAAAATGTTTAACTGATTGATAGGAAATTTGATAAAATTTTACAAAAAAAACGTGCAAGAATGTAAGTAATAAGGTAAGAATCACTGACTAGGAGGCACGCCATGGTAGCGCTGACTGAACGAGTCCAACGCAGATTGACGGTGGAAAAAGTCGAAATTGCCCCTGACACAACGGCAATTCGATGCTTGGACTGGGATAGAGACCGCTTTGATATTGAATTCGGACTCAAAAACGGTACCACTTATAACTCATTCATCATTCGCGGCGAAAAGACAGCCCTCGTCGATACCTCTCACGAGAAATTTCGCCAACAATATTTAGACACTCTCACGGGGGAAATCGACCCGAAACAGATTGACTATATAATTATCAGCCATACCGAGCCAGACCATAGTGGCTTGGTTAAAGACGTGCTAGCTTTAGCACCCCAAGCCATTGTCGTCGGTGCAAAAGTAGCAATTCAATTTTTAGAAAACCTGATACACCAGCCCTTTGAGCGACTGATAGTCAAAAATGGTGAGAAACTAGATTTAGGAAACGGCCACATTATCGAATTCGTATCGGCACCGAATTTGCACTGGCCCGATACTATTTTCAGCTACGACGCTAAAAGTCAAGTGCTGTTCACCTGCGATGCTTTCGGGATGCACTACTGTTCCGACAGTACCTACGATGACGATTTAACAGCAGTAGAAGAAGATTACCACTTTTATTATGAGTGCTTGATGGCTCCCAATGCTCGATCGGTCTTGAGTGCCATGAAGCGGATGGCAGAATTGGGAGAAATTGGTACTGTTGCGACTGGTCACGGTCCCCTACTGCGCTACAACGTATTAGAACTAACCGGGCGCTACAAAAAGTGGAGCCAAGAACAGACCAAGACAGAAACCACAGTAGCAGTATTTTACACATCCGACTACGGATTTAGCGATCGCCTCAGCCAAGCCATCGCCCACGGAATCACCAAAACCGGTGTAGCCGTAGAAATGATGGATTTAAAAATCGCCGACTTACAAGAAGTACGCGAACTCGTCGGTACAGCCGCCGGGATTGTAATTTGTTCCCCACCAAGTACCGGCCCTGCTGGGGCGAATGCCGAAGCGGCCATCAACACAATTTTAGTAGCAGCCAACAACAAACAATCCTTCGGTTTGTGCGAATCCGGTGGCGGAGACGACTCATCAATTTATCCCCTACGAAACAAGTTCAAAGAATTGGGTTTAAAAGAGATATTTCCCAATATTTTGATTAAAGAAACGCCCACCGAAGCAATTTATCAACTGTGCGACGAAGCCGGCACCGACTTGGGACAGTGGCTGACGCGGGACAAAGCCGTCAAACAGATGAAATCTCTTGACAGCGACCTCGATAAAGCCTTGGGAAAAATCAGCGGCGGACTGTATATCATCACCACTCAAAAAGGCGATATTAGCGGTGCGATGCTAGCTTCTTGGGTGACACAAGCCAGCTTTAAACCCCTAGGTTTAACCATAGCAGTTGCCAAAGATCGGGCGATCGAATCAATGATGCACGCCGGAGACAAATTCGTGCTAAACGTGCTAGAAGAAGGCAAGTATCAAACCTTAATGAAGCACTTCTTAAAACGTTTTCCACCAGGTGCCGATCGATTTGCCGGAGTAAAAACCCAAGCCGCAAACAACGGTTCTCCCATTCTGACAGAAGCCTTAGCCTACATGGAATGCCAAGTAGTCAGCCGGATGGAACTTTCCGACCATCACATAGTATATGCCACAGTAGATAGCGGCCGCGTATCCAATCCCGACGCACTCCCCGCAGTGCACCACCGCAAAGTCGGCAATCACTACTAGGAAGGAAGAAGTCACCCCCCCCCTGCCCCCCCCAAGGGGGGAAGGAAGAAGGAAGAAGGAAGAAGGAAGAAGGAAGAAGAAATTAGCTGGCTAAACATCTTTTGTTTTTTTCCCTCTCTTCTTTCTTCCTCTGCGTTCTCTGCGCCCTCTGCGGTTAAAGAAAAAAAATCTAATTCAGAAAATCAATAGCATTGCTGTAGCAAAATTAATAGAAATAGGTGCAATCAATGACTAACACTTTAATTTCCAGAGAAACATCAGAAATCAAACCCCGCGATGTACAATTTTTTCAGATTGCAGCAGATACAGCAGCAGTACGATCGCGAACTTGGGACAGACTAAAATTTGAAGTAGAATATTCCCTGCAAAGGGGAACAACAGCCAATAGCTACATCATTCAAGCTGAAAAAACAGCCTTATTAGACCCGCCGGGAGAATCTTTCACTCAAAACTATCTCGATTGTTTGCAACAAAGGCTAGACCTAAAAAAAGTAGATTACGTAATTTTAGGACATTTTAATGCTAACAGAGCGGTAACAATTAAAGCTCTGTTAGAATTATCACCTCAAATAGCTTTTGTGTGTACAAATCCAGCCGCCATCGCTCTGCGAGCATCCTTTCCCGAACAAGAATTAAACATTTTAGTAGTCCGAGGGGAAGAAAGACTAAACTTAGGAAAAGGTCACGAACTAAGATTTATTGCCACTCCTACTCCCCGCTGGCCAGATGAACTTTGCACTTACGATCCGCAGACTAGAGTCGTGTTTACTGACAAATTCTTTGGCGCTCATGTTTGTGGCGATCAAGTATTCGATGAAGGGTGGAGTGTTTACAGCGAAGACAGACGTTATTATTATGATTCCCTCCACGCATCCCAGGCGAAACAAGTTCTGGCGGCAATGGATAAGTTGGCGGATTTCTCCACAGCATTTTATGCTCCCGGTCACGGCCCGCTAGTGCGTTATGGCCTCCACGAACTCACCAATTTGTATCGGGAATGGAGCCAACAACAAAACTCGAAAGACTTGACAGTTGCGTTAATTTATGCTTCTGCTTATGGCAATACGGCAACTTTAGCCCAGGCGATCGCCAAAGGAATTACTAAAGCCGGCGTGGCGGTGGAAACCATCAACTGTGAATTTTCCGAACCGGGAGAAATTCAACAGGCGATCGAAAAATGCGCGGGATTTATCATCGGAACTCCCACCCTAGCCGGACACGCACCGACGCAAATTCAAACGGCTTTGGGAATTGTTTTGTCTACAGCAACCAAGAGTAAGCTGGCTGGTGTTTTCGGTTCCTTTGGCTGGAGTGGAGAGGCGATCGACTTAGTAGAAAGCAAGTTGAAAGATGCCGGATATCGCATCGGATTTGAACCGATTCGAGCCAAATTTAAGCCGACGGCGGCGACGATTCACGAGTGCAAAGAAGCGGGAACAGATTTTGCTCAAGCTTTGATTAAATCGCAAAAATTGCGGGCGCCAAAATCACAATTGACGGGGGGTAGCGATCGCACGGAACAAGCAGTAGGAAGACTGGTTGGTTCTCTGTGCGTACTCTCGGCCAAGCGTGGGGAGGTCAGCAGCGCCATGCTTGCATCGTGGGTATCACAAGCCACCTTTAGTCCTCCTGGGTTGACTATTGCGGTGGCGAAGGATCGGGCGATCGAAGCTTTGATGTATGCCGGCGATAAATTTGTGCTGAATATCTTAGCAGAAGGGCGACAGTTGCGGAGGCATTTCATGAAAAACTTTGCTCCTGGAGAAGACAGATTTGCCGGAGTCGAAACAATTGAAGCTAGCAATGATTGTCCAGTATTAACTGATGCTCTGGCTTATCTAGAATGTGAGGTGGTGAGTCGGATGGAATGCGGCGATCATTGGGTAGTTTATGCAAAAGTCGAAAACGGTCATTTGTTAAATAATGACGGGGTGACAGCAGTCCATTACCGCAAATCAGGTAGTCATTATTAACTGATTCGGTAATTTATTTTAGGTAGGCATCCTTGCCTGCCTTTGAGAGGCTGTTAAAGGCTCCTAGTCATTATGATTGAACCGCGAAGGCGCGTAGGACGCGAAGGGAGAGAAGAGAGAGTTTAATTCAGGACGATGAAGAGAGGATTTTATATCATTCGCCCCAGCAGAAGTTCTGATTCATTCCCTCCTTAAAAAGTTCTGATTCATTCCCTCCTTAAAAAGTTCTGATTCATTCCCCCCGGCAGAAGTTCTGATTCATTCCCCCCTTGGGGGGGGTTCTTCTTCCTTCTGCCATAACTTATTTCAAAGGATGGTGATCCGCAAGAATTTTTTCAACTCTAGCCTCATCAATTCTCGCAGTCAATCTAGTAGCCTCATTGTTATCCCGAATCGTTTTTGCTAAAGTAAAAGAAGAACCAACCGAGAAAGTCAAACCCATACCCACAAAACTTTTTACCCACACATCAACTGGCAAGTAAATGATACCGACCGCCGTGGTAGAAGTAGCGAGAATAAAGGAAATCCAACACTGTAAAATCCAAGCATTAGTATCTTTTTGACGTAAAATTTGTTGTGCCATAATCTCTCCGGTTTAAATATATCTTTCGGTGGATTAACTTCAAGAATAGAGAGTATAGAAGAAGCAATCGGGAGAGATAGGGACAGTTTGGATAAGTGCACAGAGCGATCGGAGTTTTCACTAAAAAGGCGATCGATACCAATAGGGTTTCAGCCTCAAGTAGTCAGGATGGGAGTAGACAGTTGGTAAACTGGACTAATTAGATGGATGGAGTTAGATTAATTGTGTTAATTACTAGCGTCCGAGTCTATGCTTTGCTGCTGTACTTGTTGTAGCAAAGCTTGATAACGTTGTCGCTCTTGTTCGAGTTGTGCGATCGCTTCATCCGCACGTTGCCGTTCCCGTTCAGCTTGAGATTGAGCAAATTCCTTCTCCTGACATTCCTGTTCCCTGAGTTGATCCATTTCCACAGGAGTGAGAAACTTCCGACCATCTGGACGATAAATTTCTAGAGTATTTTCTGTCAGTTGAAAACGAATTTGCAACAGCGGACTAACCCAGCCATTCATCTCTGCGATCGGTTCAAACCAATCTTCATCGCGAACAAACCCACTCAATTCGATATTGTCTGGGTCGTAAATGTAATATTCTTGAACTCCATAGCGCTGATAAAACAGGAGTTTTGCTGCCATCTTTCCGGGACGGTTCCCAGGGGATAAGATTTCAAAAGCGACTTGAGGAGGAATGTTATCTTCTTTCCACTGCTGGTAAGAACCTCTGTCACCTTTTGGTCTACCAAAGACTACCATTGCATCCGGTGCTTGGCGAATTTTGTTATTTCCTTGAACGGGATACCAAAGTAAATCTCCGGCGACGAAGACATCTAGGATGTTGGCAAACAAGATTTCTAGATTTTCTTTAATAGTGACAATCCATCGGAATTGTTTGGTATTGTCTGACATTGGTTCTCCGTCGCTGTCTGGGTAGATAATTTCTGATACAGTTTCGGCCGATAGTTTTTGTACCATGCTGTTTGATGGTTGTGGTGCTGATTTTAGTATAGCTTATGAGGGTTGGAAGGGTTTGGGGGGCGATCGCTTTTTGACCAGTTAACACTTTTATTTTGCATTTTCTAGCAGCCTTCGCCTGGCTTGCACCCACCACCCCCTGGAGCATGGGCTCCTAACCCAAAATCTCCCGCCTCAAACCACTCTGCTTTAATTAACGACCACCAATCAGCAGTTAGCCCTTTTAAAATATAATCATAAGGAAGCCAACCATAACCTTTCTGACCCCATTCTGTTCCCCAAGAGTTTCTGATTAGGAATGCTCCTATTGTTGGCTTTTCTGTGCCATTGGAATGCTTGATTTCTTTGTAGTTATTGTAGCCAACTGCCAAAACCGTATGCCCTCCTATGACTTGATCTTTTTTACTGGGGTAGGGAATACAGCCACTACTGATGTTCTCTTTATTGTAAATGGAACTGTAGACCGTAAATCCGAATATACAGGGAAAATCCGCTGCTAAAACTGCTTGAATTTGAAAGAGCAGAATTTCTTTGGTAAGATCGGGGCGATCGAGGCGGAAATATTTAAGTGTTTTATAGCTTTGGGCATAGGAATAGCAGAATGCTGGCGGATCTTCATCAAACTTATCCGCCTCATAAGACCAGTATTTTTCTGGGGGAACCCCGAATGCTACCATTGTTTTCATAGTTTCCCGCACAGATGCTCCCACATCGCCCGTAGAGTTCATTAAATTTCGCGCTACTTTATAGAGAAATAGTGGAGAAATACTGGTATATTCGTCTTTAGCTTTTCTGGCAAAGTATTCTAATAGTGCCGCCGCCGCAAAAGCTGTACATGAGTTAAGAGAACCTTGGTTTCTAATTGGAGAACACCAGGAAGATAAGTCCATGACGCTAGGTAGAATAGCGTAGGGTTTAAGATATTCTTCTGCTAACTTCTTCCTATATTTTTCATACCATTTTCTGTTAACTAAAAGTTCTAACTTTGTGAGGGGAATGATGTTTTCAATATCTGTTGAAGCCAATTGCCTTTTTGTATCTTTCTTTTGCTTCTTGCAATCTTCATTATCTTCCTGATCTTTTTCAATTTCAAACAAGTATAGTGACGAAAATGAGTTTAAAAGTTCTTGGTTTGGGGTGAGGTTATATTTGTCTATATATCCTTGAACAATTACTTTAATCACTTTATAAAAAGTTATTATTTTTAATTTTTCTTGGTCGGCCTGATCTGACTTTTCTCGCTCTTCTAGTTCTATCTTTAGGCGTTCTGCTACTTTTAAAATAGCTCCTTTAACAGAGGAGTTTTCTAGCTCTTGAGCAAAGTTTTTAAAGTTGAATTTGTTTAATTCTGTTTTTAAAGCAGATTCTAGGTCTTCGTGAGTAGCAAAAGGCGAGAGCAGTTCAGTTATTGCAGATACGAGTGGCTCAACTACATAAAATTCTTGTTTGAACATTTCAAAAAACTTAGACTGACTTGAATCTTTTTGATTTGCTGGTTCTGTTTCTTTAAATTCTAACATTTCTGGAAAGAACAAAGCTATTTCCTTATGGTCTTGGGGAACCGTATTAAAAGATATCCACCAGGATTTAAGAGTATCAAAAATAATCTTAAATGTACTATCTTTTATCCAAATAGGAATAGGTAGCAAGTCAGCTAAAGGAGTATTTTGATCTGGCTGTGAATAGTTGATATCGCCAAGAAAATTACCGATCGCAGTATAAGTTTCTACTCCGACTACACCATCTAGTCTAATATTAACTTGTTTTTGGAATGCCTCAACAATTTTTTGCGTATTCTTATCAAACTCTTCACTATGTAGCCATTTCCAATATTCTGACTGATTTTTAAAGAAGTCCATCGGCTTAAAATCAGAAAGCCTGGGATGAGAACTCAGCAAATGAAAGTAATACTTTAACTGTCTAATTTGGGCGCTTGGGTCAATACCTAACTTCAAACTTTTGCTATAAACTTTGACTTTGACAAATTTAACTTCCCCAAATACTTGATTCTCTAGAGCTGTTTTTAAACTTTCCAGAGGTAATTGCCCCGATAATTGTTGCAGAGTTTCAATTAATTCAATCAAGTTTTCTGCAATATCTTCAATCGATTTAGTAACTTCGTTTCTTCTGAGATTACCACTTTTTTTAACTTCCTCATTATCCAAGAGATAATCTCTTTTATCTGGATAGTCTGGTACCCATCCCAATCCTTGCTTTCTCCAGTCCTTTGCTTGGTTGTTTGCTGTTTCTTTCGTGTCCATTGTTACCTCGATGTTTTTATTGAATTAACTTGAGTAAAAGTGATCAGGGCTTACTTGCAAATATTTGGCGGAGCTTGGGGATTAGTCTGGAAATAGCCGTGTAAATGTTTGCACCCTCGTTCTAGCAAACCCTCCAGAGTTAAATTTTCTAACTCCCGCCATATAATTATAGTACCATCTGAACTGCCAGAGATCAGGATTGTACTATTTTTGGGATTATAGCTAATACTATTGACCGCACCGCTATGACCCTTGAGAGTCGTGATGAGAGTCCCGTCTAAGTTCCACAGTTTAATGGTGCGATCATCACTAGCAGTAGCAATTGTACTACAGTCAGGACTGAAACGAACGCTCGTCACTTGCTCGCTATGACCAATTATATTTTTTAACAGTTTACCGTTGAGATTCCATAGTTTTACAGTTTTGTCTTCACTAGCAGTAGCAATCAGGTTTTTTTGGGGATGAAAACTTATATCCAGAACTGCTGCATCATGTCCTTCTAAAGTGGCTTTTTGTTTTCCTTTTAGATCCCAAACCTTTCCCCTATAATCTTCACTAGCAGTAGCGATATAGTCACCATTAGGACTAAAAATAACAGTCCATATTGCTGCCTTTTTATGAGCAGTAAATTTATTTTCGCTACCGTCTAGATTTAGTAATTTTACAATGCCTTGACTATCAGCAAAAGCTAGTAAGGGATTGTTTGCATTCGGATTAAAGTTAACGCTACTAGAACTTTCTAAAGGACTTTGCCTAGGTATAGTCTTTTCCAGTTGGTATTTTTCTTTTTGCCAAGTCCAAAGCTTGACAGTATCATCACGACTGCTGCTAGCAATTTTATTGCCATTCGGCGGGCTGAACTCTACGCTATTAACTTGCTGGGTATGTCCGATTAAAGATTGTTGCCAGTTGCCATTTTTATCCCAAATTTGTATTGCGTTATCTTGACCAGCACTAGCAAATTTTTGACCGTCAGGACTAAAGCTTACATAAAATACTTTCTGGCTATCAGCTTTGAGACGAGTCACTAAAGGCAGTTTAACTTGCCAAAGTCTTACTGTAGTATCGCCACTAGCTGAAGCCAGAATATCTCCCTTCTTGTTAAAGCTAACGCTTTTTACTCGGCTGGTATGACCGCTAAGAGTTTCTATTTTTTTTGTTTCTTTTTCGTTTTGCTCCCAAAGCTGCACTTGACCGTCTAAGTTTGCAGTGGCAATTGTTTTTTTGTTTATTTTTTTATCGGGACTAAAACTTACACTGGTAAATCCGCTTTCTCCCTTTATGGTTAAGTTACTGAGAGGAGTACCGTTTAATTTCCAAAATTTGACTATCTTATCTTGGCTAGCTGTAGCAATCATTTGACCATCAGGACTAAAACTTACACTATCAACTTTAGTGCCGTGTTTCAAAATTATTGGATTTTGTAGAAGTTTTGGTGTTAACTTCCAAAGTTTGACTGTACCATCTAGACTGGCAGTAGCTAAGATATTTCCTTGTTTATTAAATTTCAAGTCGAAAACTATTTTCTGATGAATTTGAAATGGTTTGCCTATCTGTTTCCCATTAGTCGAGTTCCAGAAAGTGACTTTACCACTATTATCGCCTGTGGCAATCATGTCATTGGAGATGAAGGTAACGCTATAAACTAAATCGTCATGCGGCAAGGTGTATTTCAAAGTGCCGTCTTGATTCCAAAGTTTTACAGTTTTGTCGAAACTAGCACTAGCAATTATTTTGCTGTCAGGACTAAAAGTTACAGAAGAAACTGGATCACCGTGCTGGAATTTTTCCTGTAAGACAATAGATTTTTTTTGATTTTCTTCGATCTTCCAGAGTTTTATAGTTTTGTCGAAACTAGCACTAGCAAGCATTGTACCGTCGGGGCTGAAACTGACGCTCTGGACAACAGTATTATGAGCTTGGATGCGATCGCGCTCTCTTACCCAGTAAACTGCTTGTGTTAGAGTTTCCATTACTTGTTCGCGCACTTCTTTATTACCAGGAACCCAACCTATCTGTTTTAACCTAGTAGCTGCTTTTAAAGCTTCAACCAAAGGGTCGAGAGAATTTCGATTTAGAATAAATTTGGCTTCTGATGCTTGACTCAGGGCGATAATTTGACCTCTTTCTGCGTTAATCCAGGCTGTTCCCGCAAGTATAGTCAATCCTGTCATGGTAATTAGGGATGCGATCGCTAACTGAGTCCGCTGTTTTTGTACTCGGACTTTTTCAGATTCAGCGTCAGCTCTAGCGCTTTGATTTTTAGAGTTTTCTGCTTCGGCATCAGCTCTTTTTTGAGCTTCTCTCGCTCTTTCCGTCTGAGCTATAGTTTTAGCTATTTCCTCTTCAGCTCTTGCTGCTTCGACTTTAGCGTTAGCTTCGGCAAGTTCTCGCAGTTGCCGCTCTTGCTCTACTTTTTCTTGAATTTGCCGATCGCGCCTACCCACACTTTTTACCAAAAACTCCCTATCATCCCCAGTCAAATTCGGCAGCACCCTCTTCTCCCACTCCTCAACCTCCGCCAATCGCGCCCCCGTCAGCAGCGCCTCATCCGACTTAGCATAAGTTTCCTTCCACTCCCGACAAGCTGTCTCTAAGCGCCGACTAATCCGAATATTTTCCAGATCCTCTTCAATCCAACCACTCACTAATTTCCACTGACACAACAAAGCTTCATGCGCCACTTCCACCGTATTTTCATCAGTAATAATCAAACGCTGCTGCGCCCCAGCCAACAACCCAATTACTCGCTCCAACTGCTCAGTAGAATCTGCGATGTCCTTTACTCTACCCCAATCAACCCGCCGGCGCGTTACCTCCGTACCCTCACCCAACTGCACCAACTCCATAAATAGTTTGCGAACAAAAAAGCGATCGCCATCACTCAGACTTTGGTAGATCACATTAGCTCGATTTTCCAAAGCTCCCTGAACACCGCCAATTTCTTCATAGCCCTTTCTCGTCAGTAACGGCTCTGGAAATTCCGGTTTTTCAATACAAACTCGCCACAACTCCTTCAAAGCATATTGCAACAAAGGTAACGCACCCGGTTGACCTGCCACATCCTGAGCAATTTGCGATACCAACCCCCGCTCAAATTTTACCCCATGCAATTCAGCCGGTGTCTCGATCGCCTCTGGCAACTCCTCCATCCCTAGCGACTTCACAATATAAGTGCTAGGCGGAATATGATTGATCAAATTTAAAACATCTGGATAATTAGTACAACGAATTAAAAAATCCCCACGAATTGCAATAATCATCCGACTATTTCGCCCAGAATCATTCATCTCCTCCGCAATCAAACGGATAAAACTCCGTCGCTCAGCCTCATCTTCACAAAGCGTAAATACCTCCTCAAACTGATCTATAAAAATTACAAGCGGCTCATTCAGCTCTCGATACCGAGCTAAAACATCCACCAATTTTCCCAGGGGATGCTTCCCCGGAGTAAAAGATTCAACAGGCCAATGACTACTACCAGGAATTCTATCCCGACTTAACTGTGGCAACAAACCCGCTTTAATTAAAGAAGATTTCCCCGAACCAGAATAACCAATAACAGGAATAAAACGACTATTGGTTAAGTGAGTAATCAGTATCTTAACTGCTTCCTCCCGCCCACCAAAATACTTTTCTTGTTCAGCTTCAAAAGCAGAAAGTCCCAAATAGGGATTATTGCGATCAAAACTAATTTCAGTAGCCGAAGTCTCTAGTTGCGGATACGCTACCAGAGTAATGCAGCGGCCCCAGCCCATGCGAATCGGTTCTTGCACGAAACGCTTAAGTTCCCCGCTGATATAATCGAACAAACGATCGCCGCTGACTCGACGATTTCGGCAAGCATTTTCTGATGCCAGTCCCTTAAGCACAGCACCTGTAAAATAACTGTTTGGTTCACCTTTAAAGGATTTGGCAGTCTCAAATGTTCGGCAAGCTGCCATTAAGTAGTAATCTCTTTGTGTACTGAAAGCCGTCAGAGTTCGCTGCACAAGCTGGCTTTCTAGAAAATATCCACTATGACAGCAGTCCAACAACATTACTAAACTGCTCAAATCGGATTGCTGAATTAAATCGTTGAGACTTGCCAGAGAAATGCCGTATTTATAATCAATAACTTGGTTCCCAGCCATTTCCACCTGACAGTCCGAAGTTGCTAAAACTCCCTTTTGCTGTCCCAATGTATCGGAGAAGGTAAAGCCGTGGCCAGCAAAATAAATCAAAGCTTCATTTTTTGGAGCTCTATCTAACAGTAAAGTTCTCAGTTCTTGACCGACTTCAGCCGCTGTAACTGCCTTATCTGCGCTGATTTCAAAACAATTTTTTTCGGCATTCCATCGTGCCGGCAATCGCTTCACCTCAAAACCGCCATACTGCTCTAATACTTGTGCCAAAATCTCCGCATCACTAGCCGCTTTCGGGAGACGAGACATTTGTGAGCTTTGATACTGAGTAATACCAATAACCAGGGCATAACGAGCCATTTAGTTTCACCTAAATTTAAAAATACTGGCTTAATTGACAAACACCCTGAACCGCTGTTTTCCTTTAAACGCTATAATAACTAAACTTTCCGGAAGCAAGCTCGATCTTTAAGTAAAATCTACATAAACTTAACAAAAGGTAACATTATGTCCGAATTACAGCGTTTCGCTTTTAAAGAAAAGGGTGAAGTGTACGAAGTCGTAATTGACCAAGCTGCAACCTCACAGGACGATAGTCCTTATGACGAAGAGAGGGACGTGCGAAGTGATGCGCTTAACCGGATGCAGCAAGCTCGCCTGCTCATTCGCAATTATGCTATGTATGCTGTCACAGCTTTTAAAGATTTCGGTGCGGCTGAGATTGAAGAAGTAACACTCAAATTTTCTATCAAAATGGGTGGCAAAACTGGCATTCCTTACATTACGGAAGGTTCAGCGGAAAGCAACTTAGAAATTGAGGTAAAGTGCAAGTTTCCTAAATCTGCTCCAAGCGAAAAGTCTTAAACCGTTCTTAAGCCTTAATTCCAGCTAAGTAAACCCACCTAACAAAAAAGAATAGGCACTTTCTCTTAGTCCGCCTCGGCGGACTTCGTTTGTCTATTTCAATGTCAAAAAGTTTCAATCGCCGAGTGATGCTTTTTTAGGGAGCATTCTCAAAAGTTCTCTGTGGTTTTTGCAGGACGTTACTTTACCAGACTGGTGTACCTTAGCGATGAAAGGTGCTTGATTCCCGCGAATAAATCGTTGCATATTTTCTAAGGCATTTACAAAAGCTTGTGCGACTACAACTCCAGAAACATCGCCGTCCACAAATGCAAAAAGCCTGACATTGCCTTGAGCCACGGCTAATAACTCCAAACGACGGCTAGCGATTCTCTTGTCTTTTGTTAATACCACCCAATTGCGCTCTCCAACTATCCTCAGCCAATCCTCATCATTGATATCTTGACTAAAATAATCGTCTTGAATTTCTACTTTAGCCCCCACATTTCGTAGTGAATCTGCCAGTTTTTTTCCTAAACATCTGTCTATGAAAAATATCTCATTCATGATGCCAACAGCGGAAGTTCGCAGCGAATACCTTCCTCAATTTGGAGCCGATCGCAATTGTAGTCTTCGGCAAGTTCATCGATGGAATCCCCAGCTTTGTAACGTTCCGCCAGCATAGCTGTGGGAATGCCAGTTCCAGCTAAAACTGGGCGGCCAAAGGAGATTCTGGGGTCAATCATCACTGTTTTAGGTTCGTCGGCACCTGGTAGCTTCGTGAAAGGGTAGAGTTTGAGGGGTAATCCAGCTTCATCTCGTACAATGCGATCGAAATAAGTTGCTAGAATCTGCCTCGCTTCCTGTTCCCTGTCGGATGCTGCAAGCTTCTGTCCGAATCTCTCAAACAAAAGAGCTATTCCCTCGATTTGAAACTCAATTCCACCGTATAATTGAGGAGTCGAAAGATGATCGTTGATGTAGTCGAGTTCAGTGCTAAGTTGTTTTCGGGAGAAGCCAGTAGCCTTAAAAATGGCAATCAAGACATGAGCCTCTACCAAATTTGTGAAAGAAAGTAGTGTAGTTTTGGACTGGGGAAGCAGTTCAAAATTGTTGGAGTGAGCTAACTTAATCAGTGGTTCAAAGAAGCGCTTTTCCGCTTTTGTTTTCGAGAACCAGCCACCAACCCAATCTCGCAACCTATCCTTCCGCAGCCTGAGATATTGCGCTGCTTGAGGGATAGAATATATAGGAATGTCGCGCGGATCGAAGTTTTTAGTATCAAGCATATAGCAATCCTAAATCATTTGTGAGTTTCTTACTCCCTCCCCTTGGTAAGGGGAGGGTTGGGGTGGGGTAAAAATTTTACGACTCATTTAGTATCAAGCATAGCAGTTGTCCTAATCCTAAATACTTATATATTTGCACAGTTCGCGGGCGATCGCAAAAATCTCTCTCTTCCATACCCCGATACCCGACTTCTTCAAGAAATCGGGTATCTAAAGCACTACGAATTACTTATTTTTCTGCTGAGTCTTAGCTTGTTCGATCGCAATTTCCTTCACAGCTTGGAACGAATTCAAATTCGACGCACCCTCAATCGCCTTCACCGCCAAATCTTGCACCTGTTTCAAAGCAGAATCAAGCTGTTTCGACAAACTAGCAATCCGAGACTCTTGATTTTGAATAGTCTGCAACATACCTTGAATTTGCAGTTCATAATTTTGCTTTTGTCCTTCCAAATCTTTAGCAAACAAATCCGCCTTCACTTTAGCTTGATAATTGCCGATGTTCCGACCATTATCTTTACCATTCTTGATATTAGCTTCCAGTTCTTTCGGAAAAGCTTCCACCTTTGCTTTCACCTCAGCATAAAGTTTTTCCCGTTCCGCAATAGATTTCTCCCGTTCCGCCCACTGTTTCTCTTGTTCCTGCTTAAACTCCTCGATTTCTTTGTACAGCGTTTGTTGGCGCTGTTCATATTCTTCAACATCCAGATTGCGCTGAAGATTCAAATCATAATAATACAACTCTTCATCCCGATCGCGAGTTTTTTGATCGCCATCATTGCGTTCTTGAACTGCTACTTTTTGCAGTTGTTGCTCTTTCTCCCAAGCTTGTCGCCGTGACAGCAAATCCTGTTCAATAGTTTCACGCTGTTCGCTGATTTCTGATACAAATGTTTTCGCACTTTCTTCATATTGTTGGATTAAATTATCCAGCGTATCTTCCGCAACATCTTCTAAACTGTGCAACTCTTGCAGTTGTTGAACTTCCTCACCAACAGTTCCCCGCAATTCCTCCAGTTTAGACGCTTCCGTTGTCAGTTTTTCAGACAGTTCGCTGACAGCACCACCAAAGCCAAATTGCAGTAAGATTAAATTGTCGATCGTAGACTGCATTTTTTGTTGATTTTGAACTAAAGTCATTGGTTTACTTACCTCCACAATTGTTTTTTCTGTAACTGCTACTTGTTTTTGTGAAACATTTGCTGATTGGCTGCTACTAACCTGCTTCAGTTGCAATTCCAAAGCAGTCTTGGCTTCTGCTGCTTCCTTGTACGCTTCCAAAATTTCAGCCTTGGTACTCTTGTCATTTACTTTCTTGTTCACAACTTTCCATCTCCTAATAGTTGGGCAATTTTTGTTTGATGTAAGTTCAAATTCTTAGTCCGCGGAGGCGGACTTTGTTTGTGTAGAAGCGGTTTCAACCGCCGAGTTTAAACCGCAGAATAACTTTAAGCTTTAGTAGCAAAAGCTTTCATTGCCAAATCTTGCGCTTGCTTCATCGTAGCTTGCAGTTGCGCCGAAATTTCAGCAATCTGTTCAGTTTGTCGCTCAATTGTCTGCTGCAAAGATTGTACTTTCAATTCATATCCCTGCTTAGTTCCTTCCCATTCTTTGTCCACTAAATCTGCCTTGACTTTAGCTTCGCGAGAAACTTCTTGAATAGCTTCCTCCTTAGCTTTAGTATTAGCCTGTTTCAGTTCTTCTTCAAATCCGGCTGCTTTAGTTTGATTCTTGGCAAACTCAGCTTGATTATCCGTGAGGAATTTTTCGCGTTCTGTCCAATTCTTATCTTTTTCGCGAGTAGATTGTTGCAGTTCCCGTTCTAATTTGCGTTTTGTTTCTTCATATTCGTCAGTTTCAACTTTGCGGGTACGTTCTAATTCGTAGCGATAATCAGCCGTTTCCTGTTCGCGTTCTTTGATTGTCAGTGCAGTTGTTTCTTGGACTGTAGTGTCAAACTCTTGTTGTTCTTTTTCCCAGACTTTGCGTTTTTGGATCGTGTCTTTTTCGATGACTTCGCGCTGACTCGCGGCACTTTGCTCTAAGGCTGTTATTTTCTCTTGGTGTTCTTGAGTTAAAATGTAGAGGGCATCTGCTACAACTCGAATTTGCTGCAATTGTTGCAATTGTGCTGTTTCTATTTCAATGCCGCGCTTTAATTCGTCTAATTTTGATGATTCAGCGCTCAGTTTTTCCGAAAGTCCGTTGATGATGCTGCCAAAATCTAATTGTAAGTCGGCTAAACCTTTGACAATACTGTCAATTGTGTAGGTGGAAGCGACTTCGAGGAGTTGTTTGTTTTTGGCTTTCTCGGCTTCTTGTTCTTTGGTTTCTACTTTGGATTCGATCTTTTTATTTTCAGCTAAAATTTGCTGAAAGTTTTGCAAAATTTTGGCTTTGCTATCTTTCGCAGTTCCTAGTGTCATAATCCTTATTTCTCCTGATTGGTGTAATTTGTTGATTTTTTGGGGGAAGGGTTCTAGTTATCCTAACTTGCGGATTTGGGTAAGGATGGTTTTGTATTTCAGGACGGGATTGAGTTTTTGTTCTGGATTGTTACCTACTAGAATTTGGAGGATTTTCTGACATCGATCGCACCGATGTTCTTGCCCGCATTCGCACTCGTCTATTATACTCAAGAGTGTGCTTTTTAGCAATTGATTTTGCGCCAACAAAGCTTGGTAATTTTGCTGGACTGATTCGGTAACTAAAGTCATGTGTTGGAAAGTTTCTGTGAGACTTTCGATATCGTTGACTGCATCTGCTCGGATTTGATCTATCAGCTCTAATTTGTCTTTCAAACGGCTTTCCAGCACGTTGGATGGGTTTTGTCGGTTCGTTAGTTTTTGCATTTTATCCAATGGTTAACAGTTATTGTAAAGGCGCGATTTAATCGCGCCTTTACAACAGAGTTAGAACAAGTCAGCAGTTGATTTATCTTCGGCTGGTGGCAGCGACATCGCGCCGTTAGAATTCAAAGTGATAGCATCACTTTCGCCGCTAGCATGAGCGGCCATCAAACAGGCAACTTCCTGGGGAGGAAGATTATCCAAACAGATCATTTGCCGCGTTCCTTCCAAATCGATCATGCGAGATTGATTGCTCATGTCGGACAAAACTGCGGCGGCTTGGTCGATAATTTCCCAGTCTTTGCGTTCTATCCAAGACCATTTCAAGCTGTAGTAATTGATGGGTTTTACTACTCCGCTATCGTCTGGTTTCTGACCGGAATGTTTGGTAAATTCGGGAATGAAAATACCTGTAGCTGGCTCGATTCCACGAGATTGCACAGACGCAACTAAGCGGTTGAAATCGTTCAGACTGCGGTTTTTGATGTATGTCGTCATGACAACTCCTTGGGGCAATTCACCACTTTCTGCGACAAACCAGAGTTGACCCCAAAGTGTATGGGAAGTTTGACCTAAACTGCCGAAGAGTTTGGAGAATTTGAGAATTGTCATGGAGCATTTGCTACCATAATCGGTGTCGCCGATTGTCCATTGACCACTTTGACAGTTGTTGCGGACGGCGATCGGGATTTCTGGTACTAGCAAAGCGTTGCTAGGTTTAGCACCAAATACTGAAAATGTTGGTCTTTCTTGTATTTTAGTCATTGTCTTTCCCTTTAATTATTGTTAGCTAGTTGTTGCTTGTTAGTGGGTAAATGGATATAGCAATAAAGGTTATTTGCCAGTGCAGCGATGCCCAACGCCCAATGCCCAATGCCCAATTCCCAATTCCCAATGCCCAATGCCCAATTACCTAATGAGATGTTTTGCTTTTTGTGGTTCTGGATAGGTGTATTCAAGCATCGCCTCTTGTTGAGCTTTAATAATCCGCAGCGCGGTGACTAAATGCTCTAACATTTCTAAGTGCTCTGGGGTGAAGTGGATGCTGAAGCCTTCGCCATCTCTTGCGTAGCCGGGACAAACAAGTGAGGCTGAGCTTTGTTCTTCGTTGGCTGCGATGTATAGCCAGTCGTCGTCTTCGAGCTTGTAATGGGTATCTGTCCAGGTTCTCAGCATTGGTTGTCTGTTCCTCCTTGTTTGCTCAATACAGTCCTGGCGAGGGGTCAAAAACCCGGTTTCTGCGTGAATATTTGTCGGAGAATCGAGGATTTTTGGCAGAAACCGGGTTTTTTGGTCTTAGCCCTGTAAAAGCGTTTTGCCCGATCGCGCTTCCGACTTTTTTGACAATCCACAAGCTGTATATAGCGTGTGTTGTCGGCGGTTTAGCCATTTCAACTCTACCTGTGTAGCTAAAATGTTGATTAAACCGTCAACTAAACCTAGTCTAGCGTATGTTGATTTTCCCGTCAAGTATTTTGTTGAATTTTTAATCAAAACAGGCTAGAATGCTTGACAGGAGGCAAAAAACCGTGGAACAGACACTTGAACAGACCTTTGGGAAACTCATCCGTCAAGCTCGCAAGGACAAAGGATACTCACAACGTGAGCTAGCAGCTATGCTGAGTGTGGATTTTACTTATTTGTCGAAGTTGGAGAACGATCGCGCGGATTATGCGCCCAAAGAGGAGGTAATTCGATCGCTAGCAAGGAATCTTGACATCAATGAAGAGGAACTAATTTTCTTAGCCGGGAGACTACCTCAGCAGTACGAAGCGCTGCTGAAGCAGAATCCGAAGGAAATGCAGGCTCTTTTCCGCCGGATGCAAGAAAATCCAGAGTGGCTCAAAAAATCATTCCAATCCTAAGAGAGGGCTTTCAAAGTGAGTATTTTTAAGCCGTATTGCTTCTATCCCAAAGAATCGATCGAGTGTTTGGCAAATGACATTTTGATGCGGATGCAAAAAACGCAAAATTTTGCTCCGAAATGGCCAATTGATGCGACAACTGTTGCTGATTTTCTGGATTTGGGAGTGGTTTGGGAGTTAATTGAGCCGGATGAAGAAGGTGCGATCGCGGCGAGGATTTTGCCACAGCAGCGGTTAATTGAAATCAACGAACAGATTTTGGAAAAACCGCCTGGGTTCATCGAATCGACGATCGCCCACGAAATTGGACACTGGGTGCTGCACATCAATCAGGATGAAGCTGACGGTGTTGTCAAACAGTTGGAGTTAAATCTGGAAAATGGGGAAAACACGTCGCAGGATGTGGAGGAACCGTTTGTGTGTCGGGGTGCGAGTGCTGATACTAAGGTTGCATCGATCGAATGGCAAGCACAATATTTTGCCAGTTGTTTGTTGATGCCACGAGGTATTTTGGAGGAGAAAAGGCAGGGACGGGATTTAACTAAATGGTCGCATTTATACAAAATGAGAGATGAATTGGGAGTGAGTATTTCCAATTTGACTAATCGTTTGCAAGAGTTTGGTTGGATTTATATTCCGAAGGGAACTCGCGAGATTTATGCTGGGAAAGATGCAGCGAATGGACAGCAGCGATTGTTTGGTTGATGTTTTTTACGTTTGTTTTGGAATGATTTAACCACAGAGAGCGCAGAGGGCACAGAGAAGAAGAGAGAGGACTAATATGAACGCCATGCTAACCGAATTTACCCTCGCCAACTTCAAAAGTTACAGTACAAGTCGATTGCCCCTTGGATCGCTAACCGTACTAATAGGAGCCAATGCCGCAGGCAAAAGTAACGCCCTTGAAGGTTTGCGCTTTCTGTCATGGCTAGCACAAGGTCAAAAACTCTCTAGCATTCAATATGCCGTGAATAGTGCCGATCGTGTTGTACGCGGTCGAGTAAATGATTTGTGCCATCGGGGAGAGTCAAATTTTACCATCGGTTGCCGTTTGGACTCAACAGAATGGAACCAACTAGATATCACCCTGAGTGAAGTTTTTATCTGGTCACTAGACAGTGATATCAAATCCGGTAACATCGGAATTATTCATCTCTCTTATCTCCCTCTGTGTTCTCTGCGTTCTCTGTGGTTAAATCATTCCGATGCAGCCGGAAACGATATGACTTACTGAACTATCACCACATCCCATAAATTTATCAGAGAGAATTCCCTTCAAAAATGAGTTCTGAGTTTCGGATTCCAAGTTTAGTAAAAAACTCAAACCTCAAAACTCAAAACTCAAAATTCTCTCAAGCTAAATGTATCCAAACGCTATCAATTACCGACCCCGGCGAGGAACCATCGTCTCGATATTGATATTAGCCAGAGGAACGCGCTGTGGAGCAGTAGCAGGCATTGGCATATTGCGAGCCATACCCAGGTAATTTGCCGGATCTCCAGCTCTGAGCTGCTTCTCTTGAGGCACAAAACGGCGTACAGAGCTCTGCCAAATGATTTGTGGGAAGCCAAGCTGCGAGCGGTGGTACTCACCGTAGCGAGGAGTCTTCAAGTTAAAGGGTGTCTCCCCTGCAACTCGCTGAGGCAAGATGCGGCGCTGCTGATAAGGCACTGTATCGTAGCCGAACTTATTCAGGTACTCATCGCTATTGAGCAAGTCGTCAATAAAGCCTTGAGGCCCTTTATTCGCTACCACTATCGACCAAGCAATCTTTTCGCGCTCGCTGTAAACATCCCGGCCCAAAATCCGCTGAACGCACATTTCGACAAAGCGGTAGTTGCTGTTAGTTTGATAATTCCGTTCCAAGAAAGGGAACGAAGTAGCCAAACCGCGAATAAAATCCCGCACTGTAATTTGGCCGAACTTGAGTTGCGACTCCAAAGACTTTTGGCGGTTACTCTTAAGGATTTGGTGTTCGCTGTAAATCTGGCGATATCCAGCCCAAATCAAATTTTCCATGTCCCCGGACGAGAGCACATTTTCAGTTGTGAAAATTCTGGGCTGCTCGTCGCCTCCGACTTCATAGCCAGCTACGCGCTGGTTTTGGCTCTTAGGAGCGTAGTTCAACAAAGGAAGCGCCACGTTATAATCTCCGTTATCTCAAATTTTCACAAATAGCTGATACTGCGATCGGCCAGCTTGACACTCTCAGGGCTGAAGCCACTGAGATTCTTGGTTCACTGATATACCTTTAAACTGTCCATCCTTTCGGCAATATTTAAACCTAAAATCCGTTCAATTGAACCAAGTTTTGAGCCTAATTTAAACAGCCTTAGAGGGCTTATCTCCCCAAGCGTTAGAGAATCACTTCTCTTGTTTCCGTGTGCCCCACGGTACACCTAATTAAATAGATTAGGGGATTCTCGCAGCCTAAATCTGATTTTCCTGAATTTTTGCAACAATCTGTAATATTGTTGACGGTTGACGGTTGTCAGTTGGCTGTTGGCTACCAACAACCAAATTACCAGCCCAAGGCTGAGTAGAACTCGGTAGTGACTGGCTCAGCCTCTGCTGCTGGCTTCGCGGCCTCGGCATCGGGTTCCACGCGAACTTCTGTACAAAAAGTGGAAGTGCTGAAACCGCCAAAGCGCTTTACCGTACTTGTCCGCATCCGCACATTGGGACCTGCGAACCAGAAACGCTCGATCGAACTCATCGTCTCGTATTCGGTAATCAGCATCAGCCCATCCTCATCATCCATCTCAAAACGACCAGCCACCGGCACAATTTCCGCATAGCCACGTTCCCGCAACATCAAACCTTGGCGCGGATTTTCAGGATCGGGGACGATCGCGAACACCGTAGAGCCTTTATGATTCTCATCATCCTTATCCCAGGCCATGGAGCCGTGCCAAGTCACAAAAGCGCCTCCGGCAGCCCGACTGGGGTCAATTTCGTGCATCTGACAAATCTCGGCTACTCGCGTGTCATCGGCACCAAGGGCCGTCACCTCAATATTGGAATCCCCAATCTCCGTTTGGCGGAAAGGGAGGTGGTGAGTGCTGCGCTGCGATCGCCACTTCCCTGCACTGCTGTGAAAAAACTCCATTGCATCCATCATAAATAGCTCCTTTGGCTTAGTCTTCGCGGTTTGTACGTTTTTTTATGATAAAGCTCCCCCCACTTAGATGTACTTTTATGGCACAAATTAGTAGCAAAATGTGCACCTTGGACAGATTGTCAAGTTAATGTTATGATAGTTTACAATGTAGGAACAAAAGAAATCCAGCGAAACGTGATTTCGATATATCTGATTTCGATTTATCTCATGTAGCAAAGTGGAGGAGCGATTTATGGATATGCCTATAAGTCTGAGCATGGAACAGCAGTTCAAACTGCAAGTGTTGCGAGAACAAGTCAAAACCTTAAGTCAAAATGAAGCTCAGGAATACCTGCTAGAGGTGATGCGGCAAAATATGGTCAAAGAAAACCTATTAAAGTTTTGGATGAAGAAAGGCTGATCGAGTTGGCTGAAGCAGAAGTCGGGAATTTGCCGCAGGATTCCCACAACTCCCGACTTCTGGAATTTCTCCTAGAATACCCAAAAATCTGGCGCAGAACAGGCTGTTTGCCCTGTTCTACAGTAATTATGGGAGATGTCTCATATTTAACTTTTGATAACTTGTCGCATTTTTTCCCAGTGCGATCGATATTGTGCGATCGCCCTATCCTCAAAAGGCAGTAGAAACTCGCTTCGATCCAGAATCTTGGCATCGGGTAATAGTACAGGATTAGTCCGAACCTCCCCAGGCAAATTCTCCGGTTTCATCCCCACAACAATCGGCGAACTAACTTTACTCAGCAAAGATAATTGAGGCGCAACAGAAGGTTGCCAACAAAAATTAATCCATTTTGCTACTAATGGTACTGGATTTCCCGACGCTGGTTCTACCCACAAATCTGTCCAAAGTGCAGTGCCCGCCAGGGGAACTACTACGGCTAGATCTTTTTGAGTTGCCAGCAGTGGTAGGATGTCTGCTGATGAACCAACGGCTAACCAAGTATCACCTAAAATCAAAGGTTGCAGGTAAGCATCGGAACTATAAAATTTAACTTGCTGATGTAATTTTGCGAGTTCTTTTTTGAGGTTAGAAACTTTATCTAAATCCTGGGTATTGTAGGATTTACCTAACTTTTTTAAAGTTAAACCAATGACTTCTCTGGCATTGTTCGGTAGAGAAAGGCGATCGCGCAATTCCTCACGCCAGAGGTCTTTCCAATCTGTAGGAGTCCATCCCAAAGCCTTAAATTTGTCAGTGCGGTAGGCAATTACAGTGCTTCCCCACCGATAAGGTGTGGCCCAAATTTTACCTTTAGGGTCTAACTGACCCTGATTATTTCGTCTTACCAGTGTTCGCCATCTTTCGGGGATTTGTGGCCAGTTAGAAAATTTCTGGGGATCGATCGGTCTAATTAATTCTTGCCTAATTGCCAAAGTCAGCCAGTAATCTCCCAGCATCACTAAGTCAGCTTGATTTTTGGTTTGGGGACTCCGTTTCCAGTCTTGCAATAGGGCGAACAATTCTGTTAATTGCGTTGACTGCGTTACCTGCAAAACTGAAGAGGGTTTTGAATCGAGGCTAAACTTGCTGACGAGTTGGGCCGGAATCGCATTTTTGAGCGATCGAATTTTGAGACTAGGCTTCGACTCACACGCAGCAGCCAATTGAGTTAAAGTTAGGGTAGCTGTCCCCAATAGCAAAGACCTTCGTTTCACTTTTGAATGCGCTTTTCTAAATATTTACCGATGGTTTTGTGTTCTGTGGCCGGAGAAATAATCGTTGGTCGAGTCCGGTACTCGGAGGCGATGTGTGTTATTTCTTCCTCAAACACAGAGCCATTGTACTCGGTTTTTTCACACAAAGTTGCAGCCTGGGCTGCTTAAAATTCTCTTTTCCAGGGCGTAATCGTCCCCAAGCCCCCGTGGCCCTCACTTTGGCGATCGCAAACATGAGGTACAGCAACCCAGGGGCAATTTACTTTTACGAAGGGGAACACCACTAATTGACGCCACGGATAGATTGACGCTCTGGTCGATCGCAGACCATATTTTTTATTTAAAAACGGATGAATCTGGAGGAAGACACCCAATGGATGAAGGGTAAAATTTCAAATTGAGGAACAAATACCTATCAATTTTGCTGAAATGTATCGCCTCAATCTACCCTCATGATTTATATCACAAGAGTTGGCTCAAAAATTAAATAATTTGGTGATAAATCACATTTATGTAATGATTTGCCTAAGATATAAACATATAAGTTAAGATACACAGGACTGATTTATGGAAGCGCTTCGTCAACAAGTTTCACTATTGACTGAACAAGTCAATGCCCTCTACAAACTCATAGAAAATCTCAATCAAAATTTATTGGAGTCAGCTAACCAAACTAAGCTGACCCAGCAACAGAACAACCAGCGATCGAGCCTCGAAGGCCGTGAATCGCTCTCTGCCTATCCCGCCTACAGCAATCTGGATGCGATGCTAGATCACAAAGACATCCTATTGGATGACAGTTACTTTGACAAGAATTCTCAAAACCTGGAAAAAGAACTGACAACCGATATTCAAATCCAGCGCCTAACCGCCCAGCTCACAGCAGCTTACAATCGCATTGCCGCCCTGGAGGAACAGTTGCTGTCAAAAAGAATACACTCACAAAAATAGATAATTTTCATTGAAAAATGATAGTAAATATCGGGAAAAAGTTCCTCAGCAAATATAGCCACTCCCAGCAGGAATTTAGTTATTTGATAAGCGCGAGGCTAAAACTTCAACAGCTTCTAGAAGTTGAGATGGAGTCCAATTTGCCATGATGTTAGATGCGATCGCACACGCTCCAGCACCGACACCTTCTTTGACATATCCGCGATCGTAAGCTTGAAGTTGGGGATAAGTAGAACCTGCAAAACTTAGCTGTGCCGCCAACAAAGGTACACCGCCTACTTCATTAGCGAGTCCTACCGTGTCCCCTGTAGGGTCTTGAGCCACCCAGCCAGTGGTCCCCACCACCACTCGTTCGGGACACCATACAAGAGCATATTCGCGGGCGATCGCCTCCATCAAAGCATAGACAGCCAGCATTTGAGTGCCACCAGCCAGCATGACGCCACAAGTCCGACTCGCCGCGATCGCCATTGCCGCCGTCGCTATCTGCATGGGATCTCCCACCGCAGCCACCAATTCCAGAGGAGATATTTTCCCCCCCATTTTCCAGCCCACCATTTCAAGTCCCGTAGTCACTGCGGCGAATTTTTGAGCATGATTGCACTGAGGGTGACTGCTATTAACTTTCCCCGCCGCCGCTATACCCAAGCCCATTAATACAGCCAAAGCCGTAGTCGTACCGCCAACCACGCACTCCCCTAAAATCACGTAGCTATCATGGGTGGTAGCAGCTAATTTAGCTCCCCACATTAATCCTTGTGCCAGCAAATGTTCCACTGTTTTGAGTGCTAAAGCCTTCCCAGATGTCAGACATTTGGCCCTTTGCCCCCCTAAATCTATGGTAGGTACGGGAGGAAGCAAGGGCAAACCAGCGTTAAATAGGTAAAGGGGAATTTCCAAAGCCTCGACTACAGCGCGAGATATCAGTACCGGCGATGCGCCTGCTTCTAGGGGTGGCAAGGGATATTGGGGCTGAATTTGGGGGCCGTTATACAAAAATTCTGCATCTGCTAAACAGGTAAATTGGCGATCGTGGGGAGTTGCGCCGGCTGCGGAAATACCGGGAATTAAGCCAGTATCAGTAAATCCTAAAATGCAGGCAAATAGGGGTTTTTTCCCCCCATAGGATTCCACCCACCTGTTGCCCTGTTGAATTTCTGTATAAATATCAATCATCATTAGTTATTAGTTATTGGGTCTTCAATAACTATTCTTCGTAATCAATCAAAACTTGTACCCAGCGTGGTGGTCGGGGGATGGGATTTCCTAAACGATCTAACAACAGCAAAGCTACTAAATGTACTACGAATAAATAGATAATATTATTAACTAAAATCATCCCGGCCGCGATCGCCTGAATCGTGTTCAAACTCGGCACGCTCAGCCAACCTAGTTTCACAAATACCCATTCCACCATCTCTGCTACTTGGGCGGTGACATAAACCCAGAGGTCTTGGCCCACCAAGGCTGACAGCAGCCAAAACCGAAAAAAGAAGCCAAAAGTCCCAATTAGCGCGCCCAAACTAATCGAAACAGACCAACTGGTTTTGCGCCTCCACAGTCCTCCGAGGGCAACTCCCATGATCCCAAAAGGTATGACATATAAAATGCTGCGGGTCGGACCCATCAGTACCGATAGTAACAAACCCGAAACTAAAGCCGCCATCCAAGCGGCCCGCTGACCCCAGCGCAGGTAGACTAGGGCAATGGGCACTGGAAAGAAGACTCGCAGCAAAGGTCCCAGTGGAAAGTAGTAATTTACTAGCCAAATCAAGCTAGCGGTACTTGCTAAAAATGCCGTTTCTACCAGCCTCAAAGGTGTTGCGTTTCTGTTTGAGGTTGGGTCTGGATTTGGGCGATCGGCGGACAAAGCTGAAATAGCTGGGTTCTGCGGGTCGTTATTTGTATTAGGCGAACTGCTCAAATTTGATGCAGAATCTGCTGAGAAAAAATCACTCATCCGATTTTAGATTTGATATTTTAAATTTTAACTTTCACGGGACTAGAAACCAGTTTTTTTGAGTCGATAAATCCTAGCCCAAATTGATATTTATCCCTAACTTCTGGTTTCTGGTCATCAGTGTGATTTGAGATTAAATTTCTCAGCTAAACAATCACCACGATTATTTTTAGACCTTGGGTTCCTGAATCACAAAAACCGAGCAAGATGCGTGGTGAACGACATAATTGCTGACGCTACCGAGGAAAGCTTCCGCGATCCCCGTGCGCCCACGCCGCCCCAAGATGATTAAATCTGCGCCCCAATTTTGGGAATACTCACAGATACAATGGCCTGTATCGCCATCTATTTGGGAGTCAAATTCCACCTTCACTCCTTGATTTGCTGCTGCGTCGCAGTAATTTTTCAGCAAACTCTCCCCTTGTTTGACTTCTTTTTCTAGCAACAAACGTTGAGTTTGATAAGCCTGATCCATTAATTGTACATTCATGCCCAAATCTACCGGAATTGGTACGGCAGACTCGCCCAAGGAGTTGACGGTGACGCAATGAAATAGCATCACAGCAGCTTGATTAGCCTTAGCTAATTCTAAAGTTTCGTTGAACACGCGGTGGCTCAATTCAGAGTCATCTAAGGCCGCAAAGATTTTATGAAAACTCATTGATTAACCTCCGATGGTAATTAATAAACAGCGACAAGGGAGAGAATGCCTTCGACTTTAGTTCACAATCTCTCTCACTTCTACACTAACAGCCGTTCTAGGGCGTGCAAGTCTGGAATACACAAAATGTCGCGTTCGCGCTGAATAGTTCCTTTTTTTTCCAACTTGCTCAGCACCCGCGTTACTGTTTCCCTCGCTAGACCGCTGAGACTGCTCAATTCTCTGTGTGGGAGGTTGGGAATTTCTGTACCTCCTGTGGACATGATTTTCCCTTGTCCTTCTGCCAAAAATAATAGAATGTCTGCTACTCGCGAGGTACTGTCGGACTCTCGCAAGCGGAGACGACGATTAACTTGTCGCAGCCTGCGGGCCATCAGTTGAGCGAGCCGAATCCCTGCTAGCGGCTCGGTGTGAATGAGTTGCACAAAATCCTGGGATGGCATATTACCGATCAGTGTCGGAGCTAGGGTAATGACATCTGTCGATCGCGGTGTTTCTTCGATCGCAGCCATTTCACCGAATAGCTCTCCTTTGCCTAAAATATTGAGCGTTACTTCTTTTCCGTCTAAGTTGTAGGTGCGAATTTTAACCCAACCATCCAATATAAAATACACAGATGTACCCCAGTCATTTTCCAACAAAATCACTTGATTTGAAGGATGGCTGCGGGTAACAATGTGGACAGTTGCTCTCTCAATTACAGGATCGGGTAAGCCTAAAAAGAAAGGAGTGGATACTATCAATTGATTGATATTTGACTGCGGATCTCGGGTGTTAAAGCGGTCTTCCATGAGGCCATCATTTTAATTTATGCGTTCGAGCTGTGCTGGGCAGTTAAAAATAGCTTGCAGCCGAGTCATTGGATTTAAGAAACTACAAACAAGAATCTAAAATTAGCAGTTTTACCTCTAAATTTTTGCTCAAAAAGGTCAAAAAATGGAATTAATAGCCTAAATCTCGGATTGGGAGCTAGAAGCTAAAAAATATACCACAATTTTTGATACCAACATCTGTCACCGAAGTTTAGCTACATAATTGTAGCAGCCTAGTCCGAGAGTCAGAGGATGTGACTACCTTTGTCAAGCAGCTAGCGAGAGATAGTCTAACACTCCGCTGAGAGCTTTGTTGTCAGGAGACCCCAGCAGTCTATTGGTACAGTCCGCTAATATGTCATGCCAGTAACAAAATAGGATTTTCTACTGGCGAGCAACTCTCCCAGGTCAGCATCAATGGAAGATTCGGGGGAATAGTAGCCTCAAGGTTGGCGATCGATCTTGCGAGACTGGCGAGTTGTCTTAGCAACCTATCAGAGAACCCCCAAAACATTGTACCATTAATGTCTAGCCATAGATAAAGATAAAAAGCTATCATCAATTCTTACCGATCGCAAGGCAAAACATAGATAGTAGTTGGCAAGAAGTAAAAAGAACCCTACAGATGGTCGGGCCCAAAAATACTACACCCGAAACAGGGGGATTGCATCCTGATTAATCTATGTATTTGAACATGACTCTCCCATGACTTCAGCCTTTTTTTGGTAAAGTTTTTCGCAAGCCGCATTCTTAGAGGTTCCGCCCTTGAATTCTCAGAAGTACAAAATTCAAGCACTAATTGCTGAGATTGACGAGGTACTCAGCAAACCCGTACCCCGATTACCTTGGACGGGTTCGCTCGATCTCGTGCACCAGCGTCAACTTTTAGAGCGAGTTCGCACCTATCTGGTTTCCCCAGACTCAAAGCTAATGGTGCCAGACAAACCAGCCAACAGTCCCCAGATACGCCCGCAACCAGTTCCAGTACCCAAAGTGCCACTGGCGACAAATCAACACTCAACCACAGAGCAAATCTTGCAAGCAGTCACCGGAGAAATCAGCCATTTGCGAGAAAAGCTGACTGGTCCACTGCAAGAAGACATAGAAGCTCTCCGTCAACAACAGCAGGCTCTGGTTCAAGAAATCAAGGAGCTGGAAGTCAGACGTCAGCAGCAACAATCCTTAGCTCAGCAACAAGCCCACCAACAGCAAATCATTTCGGAATTTTTGCAAGCAGTCACCAGCCGCTTGCAAGAAACCTGGCTCGGCAATTTACCCCCAAGCCCCCAAGCAACTACCTCGGACTCCCTGGAGGTGCATCCACAAGCCCCAGGAGAATCATCGGTGCCGACATCGGCCGACAGGTTGGAACAACTGCAACAATTCGAGACAGAAGCCGATCGCAGGCTCATGAGACTTGATTCTACAATGCACATTGTATTCGAGGCTTTGCAAGCAAATTTGGAAAGCTATCAAGCATCTTTGTCCCAAGGAATCGAAAAAATGCACGGTTTCGGTCAACAGAGCGAGATGATGTTTACCGCTTTCGTCAGCCACTTGGCCCAGGAGTTAGGCCGAGAAGCATCATCCTATCTACAGCAGCCCATCGACTTGTCCTACCTCGGAAATGCCACCTTCACCAGCGAGATACTACCAAACACCTCTCAAACCCAGTTAGCTACCGAAACTCCCAGAGCAGAAATGGCGATCATCGCAGATGGGAGTAGTAGCAACCAACTCGCAGAACAAGAAAGACTACCCTATGCGGGAACAGAAATTTCTTCCCAATTCGGACAATTGAAACGCGATCGTACTTCCATAGGCATTTCGCTCCCGGATTTGGAAGAAAACTTGTTCGGTTCCGGGCCCCAAGTCGATCGACCAACAACTCCATTTCCAGAGGCTCAATCCGAACCATCATCGGCAAAAACTGATGAAGAAGTTGAGGATGTTTATGCTAATTTATTTCTCGCAGCCGAAGTCGCAGAACTAGACCTGGAAAACTTCGTTATAGAAAATACCGCAACTGCTAGCGAAAGTAAATTAATCCCCTCTGAAAATCAGCCAGTAGTTACCAGTGAATCACCACTAGATAGTCAGGGATTAGATTTGTTTGGGGAACTAGAATTTGAGGATTCCTCTGCATCAAATCAGCCAGTAGTTACCAGTGAATCACCACTAGATAGTCAGGGATTAGATTTGTTTGGGGAACTAGAATTTGAGGATTCCTCTGCATCAAATCAGCCAGTAGTTACCAGTGAATCACCACTAGATAGTCAGGGATTAGATTTGTTTGGGGAACTAGAATTTGAGGATTCCTCTGCATCAAATTCCAGCTTGTCAGGAAATGAGGAAGCGCTAAATGCGACGAACGAGTTGTTTCAAAATCTCTTGCATGAAGATGAATCAGCTACTGAGGCTGGGGATCAAACCCGATCGACATCTGAGCTACCACGGGCTTTGAGAAGCAAGAGAGAAAGTAGTTCCACATCCCAAAGCGCGCCAACTAATTTAGAACCCAGTAATGTCGCCCCTGAAGATTTTTATATCCAAGCTTCACCGGACGAAAACTTGCTCCCCATCGAGTCCTTGGAGGAAGAAGATGTGGATCGCTCCCTGAACTTGGACAGCGATATTCTGGAACAATTGGAGTCGGACCTTTACAGTCTCGAAGGATTAGAAAATACTAGCCCCAGGCTATCCCCAGACTCCACAACAGTCAACTCAGGTTTCTTTGCCGATGCTGAGGCTAACACAGCAAACCCTTTTCCAGAAATGGCAGAGGCAGAACTAGGCACCCTAGAAGATTTGTTCCCAGATATCTTGGAAGAATCATCGGAGGATGAAATTTTTACTTTAGAAGACGATCTGGATTCTGATTTATTGACTCAAGAGGAAGCAGCGAATGTCAGTCTAGACAATATTTTGGCTAGTTTGACCCAAACAGAAGAAAATCCGATTAATTCTGCCAATCCTTCCCCAGAAACTAGCAGATTGCGGTCTCATCCTCCAAAAAGTCAAAAAAAAAACCTAATTTCGATCGAGAGTAAAAAAGCAGCATCAGTTCCCAATTCTGTTGCAAGCTCCATCGCTCCTTCATTCCCCGAATCTCCAACTTCATCGCCCCAGCGCCCCAATTCTCACTGGTATTTAAGCATTGACTTCGGTACCTGCGGGCTTTCGGCGGCTTTGGTCGATCAGCAAAACCATCAGTTGTACCCAATTTACTGGGAGAAACAAACCTCAAAAACATCGCCTAATGATGCTTATGAGCCTGTTACCACTTGTCGCATTCCCTCAGTTGCTGTTTTGGCAAAAACAGCAACTGAGGGTCTAGGACAGCAAATAATGGTCAAGTCAGTGGGCGATCGACCACCGACTTTACTGGTTGGGGAGTTGTTGCTGCAAAATTTCAAACTACCCTTGAAGGTGGGCATTCCCTATCTGCGGGAAACAGGAGTTGTCTATGAGCCTCTGTTGCAGTTTTTCCAGGAGCAGGCTATTTCTATCGCTTTGCCCCTCAACGGTTTGCGGGCGCTGTTGACTACTTTAAATCCCAGCTTGCAGGGGCAGAATGATGATTTGTCAATGCCTAATTTAATCTGTCGAGCTTCGGGATTGGAGAAGGAAACTCTGGATGAAGCGCTGCAAAACTTACAGGGCGTAATTTTGGGGAGTCCGGCCCATTGGTCCGATGCTTATCGGTTTAATCTGCGGGAGGCGGTTTTGGGTGCGGGACTGGTGGCCGCAGGTGAGCAAATTTTTGTGGTGGAAGATGCGATCGCCACTTTGCTTTCTGCGGTAACTCCTGTGACAAATGCCTATTTTGGGCAGTCGGAAACCGGCGAATTGATGAGTGAGGAAAATCCCGAATCTAACCGACAGTTAGTGCTTCATGCTTCGTCTTTTAGCGGGGGAACTTTGATTATAAATGCGGGGGCGACGACAGTAGAATTGGGTTTAGTTGATTTGCCGGAAAATAGTCAACATTTAAGTTATACTGATTTTGCTTGCCAAAGTTTTGCTTTTGCTGGCAATGCTTTCGATCAAGATATTATTTGTCGGTTATTAGCTAAAAATGAAACCTTTGGAATGTCGCTGGATTTACCTCGTCCCGGACATCCAGATTTACCCAGTCGTTATCAATTGCAGCAGGGGTTACAAAGTTCCACTTTTGGTCTGCAATTGTTGGAAGCAGCCAGACATTTAAAGGTGATTTTGCAGCATCAAGAAAGCTTTGTTTTGGATATTGGCGAACAACGTTGGAATGTGCGACGGCAGGATTTGGAAAGTCAGGTTTTAGTGCCTTTTGTGCAGCAGTTAAACCGCGAATTGAATGTTTTGTTGAGTCGTGTCGGAATGTCGCCAGTGGGCATAAATCAGGCTATTTGTGCTGGGGGAATGGGCGCTTGGCCGGCGATCGCCCGTTGGCTGCGACAGAAACTCCCCAATGCGATCGTAGTTCAATACCCAGAATTTGAAGATGTGAAAATCAGTCGCGTTGCTTGCGGATTGGGGAGTGTAGCTGTTTATCCTCAAATTTTAGATGCTTCGAGGCACCAATACGGCAACTTTTTTATCCTGTGGGAATTAATGCAGGTGCTGGGGGAAGCAGCTATGAAGTTTGAGCAAATTTTGCAGTTATTGGAACGCCGTGGCGTGAACACTCGTACCTGTGAGTCCCGGATTTTGGGGATTTTGGCTGGAAATTGGACTGCGGGACTTTTGCCCGATCGCACCGATTTAATGTTGTTAGCGCCGGATTCTCAACAAAATCCTGATTGGGAGGCGATGGGGGCCGCACCGCTGTTCTTTCAAGATGGCGATTCCCTACGGGATAGCTGCGCTTCACGGACCTATAGTTTGAATATCCCACAGGCTTCTATAGTGCGGGAATATTTGACCAAACTCGCCTCTAGCAGTCAGCAAAAAATCTTAGAACCCCTCACAATTGCTTGGGGTGTTCGGACAAATAGTTAATAGATTCCCCATGCTCTATTCCCATTCAATGCAGGAGTAATCGATGTTGTTAGAATTAGCGATCGGCGATGCTTATGGTGCCGGTTTTGAATTTGCCCCGGAGCAGACAATTGAATTGTACAATAATCTCCACGGCTACCTCAAGCATCCCTTCCACGATATCTCACCGGGATGCTACACCGATGATACTCAGATGAGTTTAGCAATTGCTGAAGCGATCGTTAGCCAAGAACCTTGGACACCGGAACTTTTAGCCCGCAAATTCATTGCAGCTTTTCATCGCGATCGCCGACTTGGTTATTCCCGTAAGTTTTACAATTTTTTACTGCAAGTTCAAGACGAAACAGAATTCTTAGCCAAAATTAACTCCGCTAGCGATCGAAGTGGAGCCGCGATGCGAGCTACCCCAATTGGCATTTTTCCTAGTATTGAAAAAGTCATCGAAAATGCTACCATTCAAGCAGCAATTACCCACAATACTGCCGATGGCATTAATGCAGCTAGAGCCGCTGCTTTGATGTCCCATTACTTTATTTATCAGCTAGGTTTCAAGCAGGATTTGGGCAATTTTCTCGAAACACACATAGCTGGTCAATGGTCAATCCCTTGGCAAGGAAAAGTTACATTAACAGGTGTAGTTTGTGTCAGAGCAGCTATTACTGCTGTGATGCGAAATGATAGTATGAGCCAACTGCTCCAAGATTGCATTGCCTTTTCTGGAGATGTAGATACAGTAGCAAGTATTGCTTTAGCCGCTGGTTCTTGTAGCAGGGAAATTGCCCAAGACCTTCCCGACAATCTGGTGCAAGGATTAGAAAATCTATATTACGGTCGAGATTATATCAGAGAACTGGACCAACAATTAATGAATTGTATTGTTAAGTAAAGTGACCGCAAAAATGTTAACTTAAAAGCTTCCTGATTCCTGATTCCTGAATTTCCCCCCTTGGGGGGGGGCAGGGGGGGGTGACTTCTTCCTTCTTCCTGAATTTCCCCCCTTGGGGGGCAGGGGGGGGTAATATCGTTTCCGGTTGTATCGGAATGATTAAACCACAGAGAACACAGAGGACACAGAGAAAGAGAAGAGAGAAATCATAATTCCGATGTCAACGGATTTGATATAACTTCTTCCTTCTTCCTTCTATCTTCTTCCTTCTTCCTTCTTCCTTCTATCTTCTTCCTTCTTCCTTCTTCCTTCTTCCTTCTTCCTTCTTCCTTCTTCCTTCAAAATTTATGAATTTGCCTAATTTAATTACTTTTTCTAGATTGCTGGGAGTGCCTTTTCTCCTGTACGGTTTATACGATCCAAGCGTGCCAAGTCGCTGGATTTGTGTAGCAATTTTTGTGGTGGCGGCGGCTACGGATTGGCTGGATGGCTATTTGGCTCGGAAACTCAATCAAATTACAGATTTGGGGAAGTTTCTCGATCCTTTGGTGGATAAATTGTTAGTGTTAGCGCCACTTTTAGTTTTGATTGAGTTGGGTAGAGTCCCAGCTTGGGGTGTGTTTCTAATTTTGGCAAGGGAGTTGACAATCGCTGGGTGGCGTGTTAATAAAACTAAAATTTCTGGTGCTAATATCTGGGGTAAGCTGAAAACAGTCAGTCAAATTGTGGCGATCGCGCTTTTAATTGCTCCC
>NZ_JAHRFC010000023.1:0-85407 GCF_020883015.1 Microcoleus sp. CAWBG640 | reverse complement strand
ACAGTCGATCGCTCATCACAGTCGATCGCTCATCACAGTCGATCGCTCATCACAGTCGATCGCTCATCACAGTCGATCGCTTAATATTTCTTTATACCACACTGTTTATTTATGTCCTACTACTTATATAATGTAGTTGTCACAATAATTAGGTTTGGCAATTGAATCGCCCTATCCAGCTTCTTCGAGTTCGAGATCGACAGGTAGTTAATGCTATCCTGACATCCGTTACTGAGAAGCATTTAGAAGATGCCACAACCCTCTGGGAACCAACCCTTCGAGGGAGTGGAGAAGAAGATGAATACTGGAATTGGGTTAGCAAAAGCTATCGAACTCAATTTTTACCGGGAGATGAACTATATGCCATTGAGTGTGATGGCATAACTCAGGGTTTAATGACTATCGATATTTTAAAAAAACGCTGCTATATTGAGTCTCAATTGAGACGAAGATTGGTCTACGTCAGAGCCCTAGCAACGGCTCCGTGGAATCGACCAGCTATTAGCAATCCTCCCACTTATAAAGGAGTAGGTGGAACTCTGATAGATTTTGCGATCGCTCGTAGTGAGGAACTAGGATACCAAGGAAGGATAGGCTTCCACGCATTGCCTGGTGCGCTAGTATTTTATAGAAAGTTGAAAGTGGGGCTGCTAGACTGCGGTTCAGATCCTGAAGAACCAGACAATCTTAATTACTTTGAAACATTAAGGAAAGATAAATGAGTAACTCAATTCCCTCCCAGCCCCAATCCACAATAGATGATACAACCAGTTATCCGCGCTTGATGGAACTGATAGAAGCAGAAGATGCAGCTAATGGAGAAGTTGGCTGCGGTCGGAATTTGGGTAATAAACCTTCAGTTTATCTGAAAACCTGCGGTATCAATATCTCTGATGAAAAGCTAAGAAATTTGTTAAGGGAGTATTTAGGTCATTTATTGATGGAGCTAGATTTTGACTCAATCATCAACCAGGTGAGTCATTTCGTAGAGTCATTAGTCGTGCAGGAACACACTCAATTAGAGCAGACAAGACCAACATTAATGCTTTTAGAATCAGTTTTTGAGCAGATTCCTGCGAAAGAACTCAAACAATGTATTGAGTCAGAATTGAGGGAGTTTTGTTCGGAAACTGCGATCGAGCAAATTGTTCAGTATACTGGTCAAGTGATTCACTATTCAATTCTCCAACCTCGACATAAGTGGCCCAAACCTATTTGGGTACTAAGTGTTCTTGAGAAGGTGTATATTGCTCAGGCATCTAGTTTAGATGCAGCAATTGCCCAAGTTAAAGCACAATATCCCGACGAAACCGGAGAGCTGCAAGTAATAAAAGTTGGAGGTGTTCTTGCACCAAACCAAGTGATTTGCTTGGACTTAATGAACAATTAATAAAAAATGCAGAATATGTCCGGTATTCTGAGTAACGCTGGAGTATGTCTTGTGCAGTTAGCAGTTTCATTGCACGATCACAAAAAGTTTTCAGCGATGCGAGCGCGATCGCGGTTGGAAAAATGAACTTGCTCAAAATGTTGGGTACGATCGCTCTCTCCAGGTCAACTGTAGGTAATCATTGTAGATTCGGATTAGTTGGAAACCCACTTAGGGCATGATTATACATCTCCATAAATTACAGATAAGTCTAAGCAGGATAAGGGTTTCAGATTCATTTTTGGAGATGTCTATTGGTTCATTTCGACCGATCGCGAGATTTACTTTAGCAATTGCTCAACTCGCTTGTACACAAGAGCGAGTTTTTTAGTGCAATAATAACAACAATTGCTATTCCCTGTTATTAAAGCCCAAATGGAATAGCCCAAATTACAGGAGGACTCAGGCATGAACGTGTCTTTGACACCGGAGTTAGAGCAGTATGTCCAAGAGAAAGTCTCAAGCGGACTATATTATTCTGCCAGCGAGGTGATCCGTGAAGGGTTGCGCCTGTTGAAAGAACGGGAACAATCCCAGCAAACTCGCTTGCAGGAATTGCGGCAGGAAATTCAGCTAGGGCTAGACAGCGGTGAGGCAACTCCCTTGGATATGCCAGCAATCAAGGCAAAAGCGCGGCAGCGTCGGCGGAGGAAACCGCAGTAATGGCCACGATCGTTAAACGCCCGCGTGCTGAACTGGATTTGCTAGATATTTGGGACTACATCGCTGATGATAGTTTAGATCGGGCTGACGAGTTTTTAGATCGCGTTGAAGGAAAACTGCAAACCTTGGCACGTAATCCAGGATTGGGCAGAAGGCGTGAGGAACTGTTAGCTGGGTTGCACAGCTTTCCGATTGGGAACTATGTGGTGTTCTACCGGGAAATTGAAAATGGAATAGATGTAATTCGTGTTCTGCATGGTTCACGGGACATAGAAGACATTTTCAGTCGCGGCTAATTCCTTATACTTTATTTTTTGGCGTTAGCAAACTAACTCGGATTTGCGGAATCGTTAGGGTGCGTTGTGTGGCTGTAAATAGCAGAGATTTCATCGGAAGCTTAGGGTTACGCAGATCCTATCCTTTGTGCAGCTAAAGTTTAGCAAAACAGTATGATGACGAACAATCCAAGCAATATCAAGGTCAAGCTCATCCAGGTATTAGTTGCTTTAGGAGCGACTATAGGTGCTTTAGCAGGCATAGTCGCTATATTACAGTTTTGTGGTATCACGCTTATCAAACCTCCTCAATCGGTAACTTTCATTTGCGGTGTGAGCCGTGACAATGTACCCACTACGTTTGCACAAGAAACCACAAACGGGGGCATTCCAAAGAGTAAGTCAGTGATTCGTTGGGTTTCTGACTTTGGGGATAAAGTGAACTATACACCACAAAAACGCTGTGAAGAAGTATCGAACCGCTTTCAGGATTACAGTAATCAGGGACTCCTGGATTACATAACAACTGGTAAAGAGAATGGTTTAGACACCATCTGTGTAAAAGATAAAGAACGCGGCGGCCCTTGTCGTTTACTGTGGACGCTAAAGCCAAAAACAAACCCTAAACTTGTTCTCCACCAGTTATTGTCAGACCATCTAGGAACAGGCACACTAGAAGAAAAAGGTTCTAATGACTCTGACATCTACATTGATGTGAACAAGCTTCTTAGCAAAATTCCTGTTGATAAAAACTAAAAGCCAGGATACTCAAATGCCAGCCAATCGTCGTTATCTTACCTTAACTACCGTGAGTCTATTGTTCGCCACTGCTTGTATTGGTGGCGCAGTGACAATGAGAATTACAGGCACAAGAATATGGGATATTCCTGTCTTTGCGCCTAGTGAGAGCGCTCAACCACTGACAAACCAACTTTCTTCAGAAAAAGTACAGGTAATCGCTCGCTCGATTACTGTCAAAGTCCTATCAAACAAGACTAGCGGGTCGGGAATATTGGTTAGCCAAAAAGGAGCGAATGGCAAAAAAGAAGACATTTATAGTGTCTTAACCAATCGGCACGTCTTGGTTCCTGGTGAACCATATCGCATCCAGACACCAGATGGTAAAATTTATCAAGCTAATGTGGTTAAGGATGTCAACTTTAAACGTAGCGATTTGGCTTTGCTACAGTTTAATTCGGCTCAAGATTACACTTTAGCTGAGTTGATGAGTGTATCGACACTGGCTGTGAATCAGCAAGTATTTGCCGCTGGATTTGTCTCTGACACTAAGAAGCTGGTTTTTACAAGTGGCGAAGTTTCTCTGTTGCCAGATCTGGCATTTCAGGATGGCTATCAAATTGGTTATACCAATAATGTTCAAAAAGGAATGAGCGGGGGGCCGATTCTAAATCAGCGAGGTGAAGTAATAGGCATTAATGGTATTATTGCCAATCCTATCTGGGGCGATCCTTATGTGTTTAAGGATGGTTCAAAACCTAATAGCAGTGAACGTGAGAAGATGAGCCGTTATAGCTGGGGAATAGCAATTAAGACTGCTGTTGAGCTATCGCCTGAGTTTGTCGAAACCAATCAAGTGAAAGAATTAGACAGGATTGCGGAAGAGATTACGGTTCGTATTGATTTTCCTAATGGCAATGGTTCTGGGGCAATTATTGCCAAACAAAATGGACTTTTTACTAATAATTATTACATTTTGACTGCTTATCATGTCGTGGATGAAGCAGTAAAATATCAGGTTGTTACGCCGGATGGCAGGCGACATTCAGTAGATTATAGCACTGTGAAACGTTTACCAGGGGTGGACTTGGCAGTGTTGCAGTTTACTAGCAATCAATCTTATAGAGTGGCAAGTTTAGCTAGTAAATCTCTATTTAACAAAGACCATTATTGGAATTTTGTCTGTGTTTCTGGGTGGCCAATTTCAAAAAATACTGGTGATCAACCTAGTCGTTTATTTTCTGTTGGTGCAATTATTGAACCCAATCTTATAGAGTTTGTAAGAAAAAATTCCGGGTCTTTGACTGATGGGTATGAAATGGCTTATTCAAATATAACAACAGGTGGAGTTAGTGGTGGCCCGGTTTTAGACATTAAGGGACAAGTAATTGGAATTCACGGAAGAGCTGATGGGGAAGAGACAATAAATCAGGCTGGTCAACAGCGTCGTATCCAGTTAGGTTATAGTTTTGGTATTCCCATTAGTAAATTTTTAGGGATGACCTCGCAAATAGGATTAAAACTTGGTGAATTTAAAATTGGTTATCCTGTATTACTAGACCTAAGTTTAGACAGAAATAATGTTCGCTCAAAAGAAAAAAGGATGCGAGACCTACTAAACATACTTGTAGCTTTATTGACGACAAATCCCTATTATTCTAAAGATTTAGATACTTCTAAAGATCCAATTGAATTAACAAATTATGCAAATAGCTTGTGGAGAATAGGATTAAATGCAGAGGCTTTAGAAGTTTTAAATAGGGCAGTTAAAATACAGCCCGAACTATATCAAGCATGGTATTTACGGGGATTAGTCTTATCGCTTAACAAACAAAAGTCAAAAGAAATAAATCAAGAAGCGTTGGCATCTTTTGCAGTGGTCACTATTATTGAACCTAAATTTTCCGCCGCTTGGCGATGGCAAGGTATGTTTTTACAAGAATTAGAACAATATGAAGAAGCACTATTATCTATAAATAAAGCTATTGAGATTGACTTTAATGATAGTAGGCTCTATAATGTGAAAGCTCATGTTTTGGGAGAACAAAAGCGGTATAAAGAAGCAATTGCCGCCTATACTCGCTCCATAGAAATTCAACCTAATTGGTATGCTTATTTCAACCGAGGAGTGCTGAAAAATAATTACATGAAAGATCGGCAAAGAGCATTAGATGACTATACAAAAGCAATTGAACTTAAGCCTGATTTCTTTCAAGTTTATGCCTATCGAGGGGGGGAGCGTTATGCGTTAGGAGATGCAAAAGGAGCATTAGATGATTATGCAAAAGCAATTGAACTTAAGCCTGACTATGCAGAAGGTTATGTACAGCGAGGTATGGTACAATTTTTATTAAAAAATAAGAAAGAAGCATTAGCTGATTATGAAAAAGCTATTAAACTTAAGCCTGACTATGCAGAGGCGTACTTTGCACTTGGCAATTACTACTTCGACTCTGAAAACTTACAAGCAGCAATTATTAACTTGACGAAGGCTATTAACCTGAATCGCAACTTGTTTGCAGCTTACTCGCTCAGGGCATCAGCTTATTATAAGCGCAATGATATTAAGCTCAATGATATACAGAATACAAGAACTAATTTCACTCAATCAATTCAGATCAATTCTGACCATTTAGAAGCTTACCAAGGTCGCGGAGAACTGTATTATAATATAGGAGAATATCAAAATGCAATTCTTGACTTTAGCCAAGTTATTCGGCTGAAATCTAACGATTTGCAAGCTTACAATAACCGAGGATTATCTTACCTTAAAATTAATAATCTTCAGAATGCTCGTAGTGACTTCGAGCGGGTTATTCAACTCAATCCTAATTTAGCTGAGGCTTATCTTAGTAGTGGGATAACCAGATTTAAATTGAATGATTATTCGGGAGCAGTTGATGATTTGACTCAGGCAATTAAGCGCCCTAGTTCTGATAATATCTGTACTGCCTGCGCTTACAAAATAAGGGGGATTGCTCAATCTCAACTGGGAAATCGTCAAGGGGCCGTTGCAGACTTAGAAAAAGCTGCACAACTTTTCCGTGAACAAGGGGATATGGCTAAATACCAATCGGCATTGGATCTGCTTAGGAAAGTTCAGGAATAATTCGATTGCAGAAATTGGACAAGTTATTGCTCGAAATGCTAGTCCGGGGGAGAGTAAAGACAATGAGTTTTTTGAGAAAGCAGGCGAATTGATGGCGAAGGGTTTAGTGCAGTTGGCAAAAAGCAGTCCTTACCCGGATTTAGCTTTTGTGTACGCAATTATTCAACTGCCAGATTTGGTCAAGCGCATCGACCACGCCGTCCACCGACCCGACGGTCATCCCCTCAAAATGGACAGGTGGATTGCCTCTAGTTTTTCGCAGTTATTAAGTTCAAAAGATGCTGAAAAAACAGTGGCGGGCATTAAGGCAACCGCAGAGGCAACCTATTCCAGTTTCATTCAAAAAGATTTGCTGCGGGCATTTATTGGTCGCAGCACCATTCCAATTGCTTTAGAAGGTAAAAAGTGCATTATTTTCAAATTAAATAACAAGTGGCGCACTGTAGTGGGGCCACTGTTAGCTGCTGCTATTCACTTATGTGTGGTGTCTAATTTGAGTCGGGTACGTTCTGACCCATTTTTGTACTGCTTAGACGAGTTTCCGTCTCTCAAGTTCGACAGAATGGATCAGTGGGCTAACGAATATCGTTCTGCTGGCGGCGTGCCGATTGTTGGTATTCAATCGCTCAATCAACTCTATAATCTCTATGGGGATAAAAAAGGGGCGGCGATCGCCAGTGCTCTGTCAACTCATGTCCTCTTCAACCCCGGCGATTTTGAGACAGCCGAAAAATATTCTAAGCGGTACGGGGAAGTGGAAGTGCTGGTAAAAAATCGATCGACCGGCAGCTCGACGGGGCAGCAAACGAGCCGTTCTGTCAACTGGAGCGAACAGTTGCAAAAGAAACCGCTGATTAGTCCTGACGAAATTCTGAGGTTTCCTCAAGGCAAGTGCGTCATCACTTCACCGGCCTACGCAACGGGGACGGAAGCTTTATTTCCCTACCCTCTCAAGATTCCGGTGCGGCCCGGCGACATAAAGCGAGCTAAAGAGTCTGAACAACTGTGGGACAGCAGCATCAGACCGCAGCTTGAAAGGCGGGCGAAAGCTTTGTCAGTAGAGCAGCAGACGGGTAAACTGCTCAATATAGATGAAGAGCTGGATCAGCGGATTCGATTCGCTTACCAATTGCTGCCACATCCGAACGATCCAGAAGAACCCGTGACTGTGGCTGATGTTAAATCGCCTGTTAATGCTGCTGGTGCGAACAGCGCGGCTGAAAAAATAGCGGTTGACAATATTCGTAAAAAACTTAAAAATCTGTCATTTGGCGATCGATAATGGAGCAAACTGAACAATTTTTGGCTGACATTTTGATTGTTGACGATATTCCAGCTAACATTCAACTACTGTCTCAAGTGCTAATTGAAAACGGTTACAAAGTCAGGAAGTTGATTAGTGGACAGCGAGCTTTAAAAGCAGTAGAGTTGCAAGCGCCAGACTTGATTTTGCTCGACATAAAAATGCCCGGTATGGATGGCTATGAAGTTTGCCGTCAACTTAAAGCATCTGAAGCTACTTGTGATATCCCTATAATTTTCATCAGCGCTTTAGATGACGTATTTGACAAAGTAAAAGGGTTTGAGGCGGGCGGTGCTGACTACATTATAAAACCTTTTGAGCCTGTTGAAGTGTTAGCGCGGGTATCTGCCCAACTTAAAATGCAGCGCTTGCAGCAGCAACTTCGCTGCGCTAACGTGCAATTGGCTGCACAAAATGTTCAGCTAAGCCAGGAAATTCAAGAAAGACAGCAAGCAGAAGCTAATTTAAAAATGCTGTTGCACGCTGTTTCGCACGATTTGCGATCGCCTCTATCGGGAATGTCGCTGCTGCTGCGAAGTCGCCTCAATGATGCTGCCAGTAACATTGCTATTGATAGGCGGACTGTGGAGGTTATGGTGCAAAGTTGTTCGCGCCAACTCCAGTTGATTGAGTCACTAACAGCAACACAACAGTTTGATGTGAAAAGTGCTTCTTTAGCCATGAAGCCGCTGTCGCTGCCCACTTTAGTCCAAAATATTATTATTGAAAGATTACCAATTCTCAACCAGCATCGAGTTAAGGTAAAGCAGCTTTTTCCAGCAGATTTGCCTTTAGTCAATGCTGATGCTCAGCAGCTTTGGCGGGTTTTTGGCAATCTGATTGACAATGCTGTTAAATACAATCAGTCTGGGTTTATTTTGACTGTAGAAGCTAAAAAGGAAGGTAAGATGGTTCGCTGTACGGTTGCAGACAATGGGGCCGGAATTTCTCCTCAGCAATGTGCAAGATTATTCGAGCCTTATACGAGGGGAGTTGGGGTTACTTTAAGGCAAGGGTTGGGATTGGGACTTTTCATTTGCAGGCAAATTGTTGAGGCTCAAGGCGGAGAGATTGGTGTTGATAGCGAATTGGGAAAAGGAGCGAGGTTTTGGTTGACCTTGCCAAAGTTTGAAGATTGACAAGATGTCATAAACTATAATTGTTTTGCGACTAAAATTTATCAAATACGAACGCCTATTTGAGAACAATAAAAAAAAATACTGACCCGATTTATATCAAATCCGTTGGCCTCGAAATTATTCCTCTCTCTCTTCCTCTGCATCCTTAGCGCCTTCGCGGTTAAATCATTCCGAGCCAACCGGATTTGGTATTATTATTCACTATCGTGCAAGCCAAAGAATATCTCGAATAACTGCTGTCTCCACTAGGAACAGTTAATGTCGATCGCGATGTCATATCACTTCCGGCAGCATCGGAATGATATCATAGCGATTGCGATTGCTTCGCTAAGAGCTCGCAATGACATATTTCTATCAAATTTGAAATGATATCATTCCGGTATAAACGGAATTGATATCACTTCTTAAATACGCGAAATTAACGTTTACTTCAGTCCGACTGCCGTCACTCCAGAATATGCATAAACCCTGGGAGTTTTGGGAAAAATGGCAACCGCAACAGTAATCTTTGAACCGTTTAGTAACTCGGTTACAGGTGTAGGAAAATGTCACTTTCTCTATTCTAACGGTTAAACCAGCCCCAAGCGCAGTGCTTTAATGGCTGCCTGGGTGCGATCGCTCGCTTCAAATTTAGCTAGAATCATCTCTACATGACCTTTGGCGGTGTGGACGCTCATTCCTAGTTGAGCAGCGATTTGTTTATTGCTTCTACCCTCAACTAGCTGCTGCAAAACCTGCATTTCTCTTTCTGTCAGTTTGATGTCGTCATTCGCACAGTTATCGGGCAGTGGCGTTTTGAGATTTTGCAGCACGCAGTCGGCAATCTTAGGGTCCAAGTAGCTGCCACCTTCTTGCACAGCCGTAATCGCTGCTAGAAGTTGTTCTGCGTTAGTGCCTTTAACGCAGTAACCGTGAGCGCCGCTTGACAAAGCAGCCATAACTTGAGTTGGATTGCTGTGGTGGGTGAGCATCAGAATCCGAGTATGCGGCAGTGCGGCTCTGATTTGCTGCGCGGCTGCAATACCGTCGATTCCGGGCAAGTCAATGTCCATCAGCACAATGTCTGGTTGGTGTTGCAGTGCGACACTGACGGCTTCGTTACCGTTAACAGCTTGGGCGACAACTGTTAAATGGGGTTGCTGATTGAGGATATGCTTTAGACCGAGCTGCATCATCGGGTCATCTTCAACTATCAGGATGGTTTTTAGTTGGCTTGTTTTTGATTGTGTCGGGGTAATTGCAGTCACGGCTAACATTCCTACTACATTTTATCCATACTATATTGTTTTTCCTCATATTAAAGAGTGTCATCCTCCTATCGAGAGAATAAAAGTATTAACTTCTGGGCAATTTCGTCTGGAAGAGAGTGGAGGTCTCTCGATAGGAGGATGGCAACAAAGTCCGTTTTCCTGAGTTTTAGGTGATAATAAAAATTTTCGTGATGCGGGCCGGAAAGCCCGCGTGAGTGCCTCACACTACCGTTTTCACCACAAATTCAGGAGACCCATACAGTCTGAACAAATTAGATCGACACTTCGTTGATTTCATCCAAATTAATTTCATCCAAATTGATAGCTGTTACTACTTCCTTCGGTTGAGATGTTAGATAACCGTTGAGTTTGACAACTGTTTGTTCTGTCTCTCGTTCAATGGTAGTCAAAAGCCAATTTTGAGTTTTTCGGTGTTGCTTGCTGTCCCAGGCAAACTGAACTTTTTCTGCTGGTTGAGTCGGGTGCAGTGCCAAAATAATCAGTTGCAGCTTGTGAGGCTCGATCTCGAAAAATTCGGTAGCTACCCATAACTTAACTCGGTCTTGCCAAGTCAGTACAGGATGGCGAATCGCCCACTCAAATAGTCTGGGTGTTCCTTTGACTAAACCCACATTTGTACGGACTTGTATCACTTTGAATGGAGGAGAAGGGGAAGAGTTTTCTTCTGTCACTCCCCTTTTTGTTCGGTCTAGTTTTGTTTGAAGTGGAATGTCAACAAATAGTTTGCGCTGCGGTAAAAACAGTGATGGCGATAGTTCTTTGAGTTGGAAAACCCACTGCTGGAACTGGGGGTGACTGTTGAGAATTGGCTCGACAGGTAATCCCATTAAATTTTGCTTGACAAGCAGTTGCAAGCGTTCTTGCAGATAGGAAGGAACAAGAGGCGGCTCTTGTAGTGGGCTAGTATGAATAGTTTGATTGAGGTCTGATAGAGTAAGGAGGTACATTGCTCAGAGCATAAAAGACTGAGCAATAGCGGCGATCGCCAGAAGTCAGGGAGAGTCTTTGCTGACAACTTAAGACCGATCGCTGGAGTCAGGAGTCAGGATTCGGATACTTAACGATTTTTTGATCGCTCCGATTTGAGTTTTCTAGCCAAAATCCGAGTCAATTCTGATCGTAATTGCTGATTGACAAATGCTTCCTTAACTTAAGTTGTCACCAATTGGGGGAGTGGGGAATGAGACGGTGATTTTTCCGGCTTCTCAACTGAAAACCGTAAGGGTGCAGGCTGCTTGTTACCAACTATACAAGTTTGGCTAAAAATGCTACTGATGAAGAAATGATATCGGCAATATCATCTGGATCGAGGGAATAAATCTTTGCTAAAACTTCTTTTTTAATTTTTTCAGAGCCTACCCTCTTGCTGCCACTCACTTGACCGATCGCCACCTCATCCAAACCGCGTTGATAAACTGATAGGGATATTTCTCCATCCAAATAAAGTTGCAGAGTCTTGGTACTGCCACCGCTTAACTTTGCCAGTTGCCGAAAGTTCTTAGAATCGGATTCGGGTATCGTTTTCCCCTTTAACCACCGATATACAGTTGAAAAATCTACTCCGATAGCGGACGCTAAAGCGCTTTGAGTCCAGCCTTCTTTCAGCAGCAGCTCGATCAACTGAGTCAGCCGCTTTTGGCGATCGAGTATAAGAGAAGATACAGAGCTAACAGTCACAATTGCTTACCGAAAATTTAGGTTTAAAGTCCTGGGGCACACGGGAACTAACGCCCTTGCGAGACATCGACAAGAGTTTGGCTGAGGAGACTCCTCCGAGTGTAAGCCGAGTCGTGGAAAGACGAAGCCTAAAGAGCGGTCTTTGGAATCCCCGTGCACGAACGCACCCGGAGGATGTCAACTGACGCTTTTACCGTACACTATTTTACTTTTTGCTGCGTTGAAACCGATAGTTTTTCGCTATTTTACCCCCTTTCTACAAACTTTGAGCAATCAAGGCCTTAATCGATTACGCAACTATTCTTGCATTATGCAATACTTAATCTTGCACCGCGCAAGAAGGACGGAACATCAATGTCATCCTCCAACACAGTTCGCGGTTCTGATGCACATAACTTCTCTGTTGTTCGCAGCGCTGAACTCACTGCGAGAGTTGCACAGGACTGCCAGCTAAACAAAGCCGACGCTAAAGATTTGTCTGCCCAGAGCACGCTCACTGATGCTGAAGCATTAGAATTAAGCAGCTTGGAAGCTACAGTCGAACGGAGTTTGAAAGCTTTTTGGGAAATAGGGCAAGCTTTGCGCCATATCCGGGATCGACGTCTCTACCGACAAGACTTCTCGACTTTTGAAGACTATTGCACTAATCGGTGGGAAATGTCTCGTCGCTGGGCTTACCAATTGATCGAGGCGGCAACCGTGTACGAAAATGTGCGCCATGGCGCACAAATCCTTCCCGCCAATGAGCGCCAAGTTCGCCCTCTAACAGCACTACCCTCCCAAGAGCAGCCTAGGGCTTGGGCCCAAGCCGTTTCTACTGCTCCGAACGGCAAACTTACGGCTTTTCACGTTGCCCAAGTTGTTGAAGAACACCAGAAAAAAATTTCGAGGAATAAGTCTAACAACGAGAACAGTTCCAAAAACCAACGAACTCAAACAGCCAATCATCCGTCAAACCGTGAAATTTCAGCATCCACTCAAAAGAATGCTGGGGAATTGGGAGCAACATCCAGTCAGACAGAAACTCCATGCCGAAGCTGCTGGAATTGCTATCATTGCAGTTTTGAGCCTGTTCAAGACGACCCTCACAGTTTTTATTGTCAAAAGCTAGGCAAACTAAGCTTTATTGAGAAAGATGGTAACGAACGAGGATCTAAATGTAAATTGTGGCTCGATCGATGGATCGAGCCAGAGTTAGTCAAAAAGGCAAAACGAGCTGAACGAGATACTTTTACCTTAACTATACAGCTCCCGATACACCTGCAAGCCCAGATGCAAGATGTGGCTAAAACTCAAGGGCTGGCTGTAGTAGATTGGGCAGCACAAATCCTTCAAGCAGCAGTTGGTAAGTAGTATTGGACTAGAAATCGTCCAAATTAAACAGCGTAAATTGGTGAGGCGATGTCGTCGTCTTTCTGGGTCGGCGTTTGCCCTTAACAACTTCTTGAACTACTGAATTTGAGTGAATTGATGTCTTCTCATTCAAGTCAATAACTTCTGAGCTTTCTCCTGAACTTATTTCATGTTCGACTGGACAATCAGTATCATTTTTAGCCTGAGACTCGACAGGCTCAAACCACTCATTATACCAATAAGTGGCGTTCGTTGATTGAGGTCGATCGCTACTTAAAGTATTGCCAAGGAGCAAATCAGTTTGACCCAACCACCAAATCGGAACAGCCAGCCAAGGTGAAAACATATAAAATTGGAACAAAGCGCATTTTAACACAGTAGGATCTATATCTTGACCGATACCGCTCAGACAGTAATTTGACTGTGTTAACATTAAAGCACCCGTACCGCAAGCGGGTTCATTGAAGCTGGAAATTCGCTCTGTCTTATCCCCGCTGACTAACTTAGATATGAACTGACACAAAGCTAAGGGTGTCGGATAAAACCCTGAACTTTTTTGAGCAGTCTTTCCGCAAATTTGGGGCAGCAGCCGGCCCATGTAATCTTCAGGATACAGCATGACAATTGACAGGTCAAACATCTGATAAAGACGCATTGATGCACCTTCACAGCCGGCGGGTTCTTTGGGTAAAATCTTGTAAGCTGGATGTCCGAATGCGAACAAAACCCAGTCCAAGAAAAACTCCAAATAGTCCCAAGCTGACCAAGTTTTCCATTCTCCATGTTGAGGAATGCAATTGAGAGTGTTATCTAGCATGGCTTCTGCGGCAGGAGAATGCTGCCATTCGATTTGGGGAATCGGTTCTGCTGGCAAAGTTTCCTCAATTACAAATTTGGGTAAGCTTTCGGGTTTTCTGTTCTCCAGAAGGGCTAGCATTGGCTCCATCTTCCACCGCATCCAGGCATGACTGGGGACAGCTTGACACAAAGCCCAATAATCCCACCTTCCCCATAAACATCGGTCTATTTGTGCGAGAATTGTTAAAAGCCAGCCATGCTTTAAATCTCGTTTTAGGTTGGGGATTAAAGCTTGCTTTTTCTTTGGTTTATAGGGTTGATTTCTGAAATGTAACAGTGTTGACTCTCTAATTTTGGAGTCAATGATTGGCAAGACAAGCTTGTTTTTCATGAGTATAAGTCTGAAAAATGCACCCCTAAAAACCGCAGTAGCGGTTCGCACAATTCTATGTTGATGCAAGCAGCGTCTTGTTTAATAAAAACAGTAAAAACAAATTGGGAATAGAGCGTAGCTTTTTTGTTTTAAAAAAGCTACACTCTATTCCCCACTCCCCTCTTCCCTATTTCTCTCTCCCCCTTTCCCTTTCTCAGCCGTCTATTCCACCAATTATTTTGATATTTGAGGAGTAGAAAATGCTTCGCACAGCAGCAGCCCCACCTGCTTGAGTAAAGCTTTGTTACCATCAGGGCATCCCGACTGAATCAAACATTTAGGACAGCCAGAACTGCAAGAACAACTGCGGGCTAACTCAGCAGCCGCATGAGCTAATTGAGGGAGGGAACGAAAAATAGCTTCCGAGGTTCCCGAACCCCCTTCTGCTAAATCGTAAAAGAGTCCTGCATAGTCATTTGCACCTCTCTTCTCTACCACAAAATTCACATCATTAGCTGAAGCCAAAATAGTCAGAGGTAAAGCTGCTAAAATTTGATGGCCGAAACTGTGAATAGCCAACAAATTCGCGGGGTACTCCCACAACTGCTGATATCCGGGCGGAATCTCCTGTTGAGATTGAAGCAATTCCTGGCGAGTAGCTGTTACTACCTGTTGCAGATAACATTCAACCGGGGAATTAAAACTAATTTGCAGTACAGGAGTCGCAAATTTTATTTCGTAAGGTTGCTCAAAGTTTACCTCATTAAGAACCGATGTTAGCTCAGCAGAGCGAGTTCTCTTGCCACAAACAGGACAGGCAGTACATTTTGGTAAATGCTCTTTGTAATTGACACACTTTCTATTGAGACAAGTTAACTCGTAATTGCGAGTTAATAATTGATAACCAGTGACGAGTTGGCTAATTTCTCCCCAAACCAGTTCCAGAATAGCTTGAGCTGGAATTGCATTACTATCCGTTGAATTGGTTTGAACATTTCCTTCAACTTCTGGAATAACCAACGGGATTTGTTGAGGCAAACTCAAATTCTGCTTGAGGCTGGTATGAGTGTGGCTAATCGCTACAGTAAACAGTCGAGTTTCAGGGGTGTTTTGCAAAATAGCTTTGCCATTCAAGAGCGAGCGCGAAGTATAAGTCACCAAACAGCCGTCTGAGTTTTGCGTGCGGTAAATAGCACCAGGAAATACCTCTCGATAAGCAATCTCCGCACTGAGGAGTTCAATCTCTTCTTGAGTATCCGCATCCACCAGTTGTATCGTGCTAGCACCCGTTCCCCCTCGAAAGTTTACATCTTTATGCGGAAAGCCTTTAGCCCATAATTTATCCCGGCTTTTGTGAAGAACACCTTGCTCAATTAAAGCCGTTGCAATTATATGAGCGTTCTTGCCAAAGTAGTGCTTGAGCTTATTGGCAGGAATGCCTGTTTCGACAGCCGCGCACATCAAATGTTTGGCAATATCTATGGGATAATTGGCATTAAAGCTCACCACTTCAGATTCGGCCGACAGCAACAATTCAGGGCGCTCGGCAAAATAGTTATCCAAAGGTGATTGTGCAATGGGAATGAAGACAATTAAACCGGATTTTGTCCGACCGGCCCTGCCAGCCCTCTGCCTGAAAGCTTGCAAGCTTCCCGGCCATCCCCTAATAATAGCAAAATCAAGTTGAGGCAAATCAATTCCCGCTTCGAGAGCGCTGGTGCTGAGGATACACTTAACTGTTCCTGACTGCAAAGAGTTAATAATTCCCATGCGGCGCTCGCTTGTTAAACTGCCGTAGAAAATTGCTACTTGCGACTCAATTCCACAGTTAGTTTGAGCTATAGCTTCTTGCTTAAAAGTTGCCCACAAGTTCTTAATTGCTTGTCTGCCGTTACCGAAGCAAATTCCGCTTTTCCCTTGCTGCAACAAAAACATAATGATGCGAGCAACATCGGAATTAGCATCATGAGTGGGTTTAGTAACAATTAATTGCCGTTCTGGGACAGCAGCTCCGCTAGAGTTAATCCAAACTAACCGCTCGGGTTTATTGATATTTCGCTTTCGACTTCTACCAGATAGTAACTTCGCTAATTTAACGGGATTGCCAACGGTAGCACTTAACATCAGGAATTGCAGTTTTTGAGAAGAACCTCCGCGCTCGTCTACTGCCAATTTTAATCGGCGAATTAAGCTAGCCATGTTAGCTCCGTAAACTCCGTTAAAAGTGTGAGCTTCATCTAGGACAATATAGCGGAGGCGACTTAAAAAATGCTGCCAAGGCTGACTCCAGTGAACGCCTTTCAGCGCATAGTGAATTAACTCTGGTGTTGCGCTGATTATGCTAGGGTTTGCAGCTAATAATTGTTCTCGGGTTTTGGGAGGAGTATCCCCAGTTAGAAGGGCAAGGCGCGGGCGCGCAGGCTCAGGAATCAGTTGGAGCAAATCGGCAAGTTTTTGACTTTGGTCGGCTGTTAAAGCTTTCAAACCATAAATAGAGAGTGCAGTAAATTGATGTTGGAGAATGCCCTCTAAAATAGGCAAGTACGCACTTAAAGATTTGCCAGAAGCTGTTGCTGTGCTGAGGATGACATCTTTGCCCTGGCGCACGGCTTTAAGTGTTTTAATTTGGTGCGAATAAAGCTGTTGAATGCCTTGGCTGTGCAAAGCAGAAATTATTGAAGGCGGCAAGTCTTGAGGAATTTTGTAGAGCTTAGGAGTTATAGCAGGCGCGATTGTCTGATAAATAACCTCTTCGCCTAAAAACTCACACAAATCGGCTGTTGCAGTTGGCTGCAAATGGCTTGCTTCTGGGAAGTTATTTTGGTTAAAATCATGTCTGGCTATTAGTTGGGAAAGAAGGTTGATATAATTGGGAGGCATTGGTCACTCTATGAATGAATCTTTTCTCTCTTACTACCGATAGGTAGGAAAAAGAACGAGAGAGGAAATGGCAAAAAAAACAACTGGGAGTCGGACTGCTTTTGGTAGGAATTACAACCTTTTAAACTTGCGACGATCTTGACAAAATTTACAATTATGCTAGAATCAATTAGATTGATTAAACAAAATGCAATTTATTCCTATTTGAGACTGGTCTTAATTACAAAAAAATCAATAAAGGAGCATTAATTGAGTATGATAGAAAGGGATAACATCATGCAATTAAGTCAGGCTATTGTCAATGGATTTCAGCCAGAAAAAATTATTTTATTTGGCTCCTATGCTTATGGAAACCCTCAAAATGACTCGGATGTAGATCTGCTAGTGATTTTGCCATACAAAGGGAGCAATTTTCGCAAAACTTGGGAAATTTTAAATAAAGTTCAACCAAAGTTTGCCATAGATTTGTTAGTGCGAACTCCTGTAGAGATTGAGCAACGCCTAGCCTGGAATGATTTTTTCTTGCGAGAAATTATAGAAAAAGGAAAGGTGATTTATGAATCCGCTAACAGTTGAATGAGTTGATAAAGCTGAAGGGGATTTTACTACGGCTTTGCGGGAATTACGAGCGAGGAAATCTCCCAACTATGATGCGGCGTGTTTTCACGCTCAACAATGTGTTGAGAAATATCTAAAAGGGCGTTTACAAGAAGCGGGAATTAGTTTTAGTAAAACTCATAATTTGACATTTTTATTGGATTTACTTTTACCTGTTGAACCTAATTATGATATTTTTCGCCAGAAACTTTTAGCGTTAACTGCTTTTGCGGTTGCTTATCGTTATCCAGGGGCTTCTGCTGATAAGGATACAGCACGTCAAGCATTAAAGTTTTGCAAAGAAGTCCGGCAAGAAGTGAGGTTAAGTTTGGGATTGAGTCCATAAAAAAGCGATCGCACTTCCATTGAGTCAGAAACCGGGTTTCTTAAAGATATTTAGTTTTCCCCAACAGTCCCTAACTAGAAACCCGGTTTCTTGTCTTGGGAAAAAAGCGCGATCGCGTTTCCTTGAGAAACCGGGTTTCTGGAGATATCTGGTTTTCCCCAAAAGTCCCTGAGCAGAAACCCGGTTTCTTCCCTTAGAGGAGTTCGTCGGTTATCCAGACGACGTGCAAACCCACCTTAGCATCCGCGATCGCCTATATTTTCGGCTAATTCAGAGATAATTGCCGCTTAGAAACAACGCAGTCTTGCAAATAAAAATTAATTAGTTCCTGAGAAGATATACCTTTTTCCTGAGCCATCGTTTCAAAATATTCAATCACATCAATTCCGAGAGAAATAGTGACCTGTTTTTTTAACTGTTTAGCAAAAGGATTCGGTCTTTTTTTCATTTTTGACAGATCGTATTCCGGTTCCATTGTTTTATCTCCTATATTCTTGACTTTCATTCCCTGATTTTGGGGTGGTCACTTGGAAGCTGATTAGCCCGATAGTGGAAGTGATGAAATCATTGTCATTTTAGCCAATTAATACTATAATATAGATCTAGCTGATTGATGATTTACAGAAAACCGGGTTTCTTCAAGAAACCCGGTTTCTAAGGATAATCCCATGCCTAATATCAATTCAAATCCCCAGGAGCAAAACCTAGAACTGAATAATGCCGAAGTAATTTTCTATCCCGGCCTATTTCAACCTCCAGAAAGTCACCAACTCTTTACCGAATTATTGAATCAAATAGCCTGGAAAGAAGAACCGATAAAAATCTTTGGCAAATCGGTGCTTCAGCCTCGGTTAACCGCTTATTATGGAACTCAGGCTTATACCTATTCCGGTGTGACCATGCAGCCCTTACCCTGGAATGAACCGCTATTACAAATCAAAGAAAAAATCGAGCCTTTAGTTAATACTCAGTTTAATGGAGTTCTGCTGAATTTATATCGCAATGGTCAAGATTATATCGGCTGGCATAGTGATGATGAACACGACTTAGCCAAAGGTGCGGTAATTGGTTCTCTGAGTTTGGGAGAAACCAGGCGGTTTATTTTTAGACGTAGGGACGATCATCAAAACAAAATTGAACTGAATTTAAGTGATGGTGATTTTTTGGTGATGGGGAGTGGTACTCAGAAGTTTTGGCAGCATCATGTCCCGAAAACGGCTAAATCGACTCAGCCCAGAATTAATCTAACTTTTCGGGTGATTAAATAAATTAATGTGAGAAACCCGGTTTCTTTGGCCCTGCGTAAGTCCTAATTTATTTAGACTTGGGATGATCTTGACACACTTTTAACTTTTGTTTTTCCTCTGGACGAGTAACGAAATAATCTTTTAACCAATCGCACCCTGTCGCTAATAATTCATTTTTATTTGCTCTTTTATTAGTCTTTACTAATTCCGTCACAGAGGTGTCTATCACTATCGCTGACATTGGCACTGGGGTTGTGCAAATACGCACGCACCTTATCGCAACCGCGCACCAATAAATCGTCAAAATTCCAATTCCATAAATCCACTTTGTCCTCATTCCCAACAGCCAAGGTTTTACCATCGGGGCTAAAACTGACACTCCAAACCTCATACCTATACCCCCCGATACTCAAAATTTTGGAATCAGGGGTAGTGACATCCTCGACTTGGACGGTTTTATCCTCACTACTAGAAGCCAAGGTTTTGCCATCGGGGCTGAAACTCACACTTAAAACGTTCTTGATGTGTCTCTTGAGGGTACGGATTTCCTTGCCGGTGGCGACATCCCAGAGTTTGATGGTGTTGTCATCACTGCCAGAAGCCAAGGTTTTACCATCGGGGCTGAAACTGATACTCGTAACTAATCGGTTATGCCCATTGAGGGTGCGGATTTCCTTGCCGGTAGTGACATCCCAGAGTTTGATGGTTTTGTCATCACTACCAGAAGCTAAGGTTTTGCCATCAGGGCTGAAACTGACTACCCTAGACCCCTGGAGGGTGCGGATTTCCTTGCCGGTGGTGACATCCCAGAGTTTGATTGTGTTATCACCACTGCCAGAAGCTAAGGTTTTGCCATCGGGGCTGAAACTGACACTCAACACCATATTGCCATGCCCCTTGAGAGTGCGGATTTCCTTGCCGGTGGTGACATCCCAAAGTTTGATGGTGTTGTCCCAACTGCCAGAAGCCAAGGTTTTGCCATCGGGGCTGAAACTGACACTATAAACAAAATTGCGATGCCCCTTGAGGGTGCGGATTTCCTTGTTGGTGGTGACATCCCAGAGTTTGATTGTGTTGTCAGCACTGCCAGAAGCCAAGGTTTTGCCATCGTGGCTGAAACTGATGTCGAAAATTAGATTGCCATGACCCTTTAGGGTGTTGATTTCCGTGGGGGTGGAGACATCCCAGAGTTTGATTGTGTTGTCATCACTACCAGAAGCTAAGGTGTTGCCATCAGGGCTGAAACTGACACTCCAAACCTGATTGCTATGTTCCTTGAAGGTGCGGATTTCCTGTCCGGTCGAGACATCCCAAAGTTTGATGGTTTTGTCGTCACTACCAGAAGCCAAGGTTTTGCCATCGGGGCTGAAACTGATACTCAAAACCCCATCACTATGCCCCTTGAGGGTGCTGATTTCCTTGCCGGTGGCGACATCCCAGAGTTTGATGGTGTTGTCATCACTGCCAGAAGCCAAGGTTTTGCCATCATGGCTGAAACTGACTACCCTAGACCCCTGGAGGGTGCTGATTTCCTTGCCGGTGATGACATCCCAGAGTTTGACGGTTTTGTCAGGACTGCTAGAAGCCAAGGTTTTGCCATCATGGCTGAAACTGATACTCAAAACCTGATTGCTATGCCCCTTGAGGGTGCGGATTTCCTTGCCGGTGGTGACATCCCAGAGTTTGATTGTGTTATCACCACTGCCAGAAGCTAAGGTTTTGCCATCGGGGCTGAAACTGACACTCAACACCATATTGCCATGCCCCTTGAGAGTGCGGATTTCCTTGCCGGTGGTGACATCCCAGAGTTTGATGGTTTTGTCATTACTGCCAGAAGCCAAGGTTTTGCCATCGGGGCTGAAACTGACACTATAAACCGCACTGCTATGCCCCTGGAGGGTGCGGATTTCCTTGCCGGTGGAGACATCCCAAAGTTTGACGGTGTTGTCAGCACTGCCAGAAGCCAAGGTTTTGCTATCGGGGCTGAAACTGACACTCAAAACCTGACTGCTATGAGTTTCCAAGCGGTTACGTTCTCTTACCTCTAAAACTACTTTTTGCAAAGCACCTACTAACTCAATTGAGGGTTCCGCTTTGAGACGTTGAACTAATACTCCTGCCCGTAAACTTTGCATCAGCGCAGCCAACTCTTTCCCTTGGCTCAAACTTATGTACACAGAGCTAACAATAACATCGCTTTTGGTGATTTCGGCTTGTCGCCATTGCCAAACAGCACCGATAGCCAATAAAGAAACAGTTACTAAACCCGCAGTTAACCCAGAAATTAGTTGTTGACGTTGGCGATCGCGTTTTTTCTGACTTTTCTCAATATACCCCCTTTCCTTCTCAGAAATTTGTTTCCCCCGTTGTTCTAACCAACTTTCAGCCTCTTTTAATAACCCCCCGTCTAACAAATCCTCATCTTTCTTTTCCCTCTCCCATTTAATCAAATCGTCGCGTAACCGTTCTTGCCAGCGCCGAAAGTCCCAATCCCGATCAATCCAATTTTTTAAACGTTCCCAAGCAGTAATTAAAACTTCATGAATTAACTCAACAGAAGCCCCCTTTTCCTCATCTGTCACCACTAAACGTTGATCCGCAAACTTAGTTACTAATTGCCAATTTTCCTTACCAATATCTTCAATAGTCGCTATTTTCCGAGTAACGATGCGATTGACTTCCCCAGGATTTTGTTGTGTAATTGGTTGTACTAACTGTGTCATAATTTGGCGCGATCGCTCTTTTTCCTCTTCCCCTAATTTTAGATAAATATTCTCAGCATAATTTCCTAAAATTTTAGTTAAACCACCCATTTTTTCATAACTTTCTAAAAAAATAAATCCATAGTTTTGCTGTTTCCACAATTCCTCTAAAGCAAATTGCAACATCGGTAAATGACCGGAATTTTTTCGATAATCCTGAATAATTTTATTGATTAATTGTTCCGAAAATTCCACCTCAAAATTTTTTACAGGTAGAGTGATCGCTTCTATTAACTCCTCATCCGTCATCGCCGTAATCAACTCTTTCCCACCCTGGTTTAAAATCTTCCCTAACGCTTCATAGTCTAACGCTTGAGGTAAAAAATCAGCGCGTAAAGTTAAAACAATTTTCCAACCCGCTTCATGGTTAACCGCATACACTAAAGCGGATAAAAATGATTGACATTTATCAGAAGGACATAAAGTATAAAGTTCCTCAAATTGATCGATCGCTAATAAAATTTTACAAGCAGATTTTTCGACTTTAGTTTGTACAATCTGAGTTAGAATTTTAGTTAATTCCTGTTCATTGGCTTCTAAATTAACCACTAATTCTAAAAATTTTATTCTATCTTCAGTTAAAGAAGGTAAGATTTTTCCTAATTCTTCTGCTAAATTTTCCCAAGGATTACTCTGGGGAAAACCCGGACGAATTTTGACTACAAAACGGGGTAATATTTCTGTAGCTTCAGCTTTCCATACCGGAATTAAACCCGCAGAGACAACAGAAGATTTCCCACTTCCAGAAGCACCAATAACAGCTACCAGTTTTTCAGTTTCCACAACTTTGACAAGCTGCTTAGTAAAAGTTTCTCGCCCAAAAAATAAGGCTGCATCTTTCTCTTGAAAAGCCGATAAACCCTGATAAGGATTAGGGGGAATTACTAAATCGTGCCAACGTAGCGGAATTTCCGCTGGATTTTGGCATAAAACAGGCAACCAACTGACACAGGGAACATCACTTTCTAAGATTTGTAACCGTTTTCGACTATCACGGATAGCGGCAGATAAGGATAAACCTTGAGTATAAGCTTTTAGGAAATGTTGGAGAAATTTAGGGGCGATCGCTATCGGTAAAATCTCCCGCATCACAATAATTTGCGGTAAATATAAATCTTCTCCTTCTGCTAATTGATAGGCAATCCCTAACCCATCGCAAGCATTAAAAATTGCTAACTTTAAACCATTATTTATAGCCCTTTTGAGATGATTCTTAATTTCATCAATTGTCAACCAGTCTTGAGAATTAATTTTAATCTTGCCGATACTTCCATCACTCTCTGTTTTTCCATGACCCGCAAAAAATAAAATATCCCATTGTTTCTCCCATAAAGGTGCATCTAAATCGCGCCGTTGAGGTTCTTTTAACCAACAAATTTCAGCATCAGGAATTAATTTCTGAATGACGGCTTCATCCGCATCTGTTCCCGCATTATCTCCCAAAATGACTAAAATTTTAACTTTCTCTTTTTTCCCTGAATTTCCTGAACCTTTAACCTGTTTAAACTTAGGAGAAGCTAAAACAATTTCCGCGTTAGGAATATGCTCTAATAAATTCCATTCATACCAAGGTAAACGTCGCAACCAGTGATTTTCTGTGGCTAATAAAATTCTGGTGCTGGTTGAGTCTTGTAAATGATTAAGGAGTAAATTGACTATTGATTGAAAATCGGGCGATTGTAACCAATTATTTAAGGTGTCCGCTAATAACTTAGCCGCCTTTCTACAAGCTGCAAAAGCTTCATCCTTATCAGAAGCATTCGTCCAACCACCTGTCTTACTTAACCGGCTAGGAAAAAATTCCTCTAAATTCTTGTATAAGCTTTGCCAATGACGATATTGTTCTAATAGTTCAATATGTGGTGGTAACTTCCCTGATGCACCCGCAATGGCCAAATTAGCTTGATTTTTTGTGGTTCCTCCATCTTGCCGGACTTCTGCCTGTACGACAAAACCCTTGTCAAATTCCCCACTAATATTGAGAGTAACTAACTTTTCCATAAACCCTCCTAATTTTATGAATTCTGTTACCAACTGGAGCAATATTGAATTTGTTTGAAATTTATCATTAGGAGTTATGCAAAGAAACCGGGTTTCTCTGAAATTCCTTCGTTTCCCAACTAGATATCTACGAAGAAACCCTGTTTCTGCCCTCGGTTTCTGCCTTCGGTGTGCGTAAGCCCTGTATCATATTTTTCAAGGAAAATTATACCACATTCATAATACAAGGGGTATCTAGCTTTACAAATTGTAAAAAATGCCTAACAGCTATCTGGATTAAATGACAAAATCTTCTGTTACTACCACATCCCCTAAAACTAATTGTACTGAAAATTCTTCTCCTACTTCCCCTTCAAATTGACATCGCATGAAAACATCAGCACTTCTAGCTGTCACTTCTTCAAACACTTCATTGTCTTCACTTAAAACCAGCAGCTTTAAACTAGGAGGTAAATAGACATCATCGCCAGTTGGATAAACCCGCAAAGTTATTTCTATAGAAGAGGAATCATCATTATCGCGGGTTAAATTAACCAGCAACACGACAGAATGACTCAACAAATCTGCGCGCAAATCAATTAATTTTCCCCGTTCAAGTTTTTGAGTCCGTGCGGTAGCTTGCAACTGTTGGGGATTTAATAATTCTGTTGCAGTTTGCCAACCTGCGGTAAAAGCATTGTCAAACCATTGATTGAGATTTACTTGAGGTTGTAAATCTGAAATCGTAGAACCCAACAACTCACTTAATTCTCCTCGTTGATAACAGCTTAAAATGTTTTGATAGGATTCATCAGAACTTTCTAAGCCTATGATAATACTTCCCTTTTTAACGTATTTAACAATAATCATGCCTTTGCCCACGTTTTCAAGTTTAGCCATGATCTCAGGTAAGAGATTTTCTTGAAAATCTGATAAATCATCGATCGTTACCTCAAGATTCAAATTCCAAGACTGAATTGACTGGGAAAATTTTTGATGTTCCATATCTGAGATGTCTCTCCATTTATCAAAAAACATTTCAATTTCTTTCCTTTCATTTTCTTTGTCTGTTTCATTTCTTTTAGAAAAAGCAGTGGCTAACTTTTTTATAGTTGTCTAATTTGGATTCAGGATCGTTTGTTTCGTCATTTTACTGAAGTAGGATTTGCTAAGATGACTTATTTTAGCTAGATCGTAAGCTGACTCAAAATTTTTACTTTTGTAAAATTCTCTGAAAGCTTTTGCAAAATCGGAGGCAAAATCGGACATAGCGATCGAACTCCTTAATTTTTCGCTCTGGTTTATGGCAGATTACACGACACCTAATGATGTTAATGGTACGTCACACCAATTTTAGTATAATCGCAAACAAGGATTAAGTGTGATGTGACATACCGGGCAAATCACCAGGCGTAAGAATCTTAGCTTACTTATAAGGTTCAGATTCTAGTGCCGATGCTTTCCCATGTTCCAAACTGCACCAATACCGACGATCGCACCTAAAGCATAACCAATTGGAGCCCCAGCCGGGCCAGCGATCGCGGTTCCGATCATCCCACCAATTTTGATAGGTGCCATAAAAGCTAATTGGTAAGCTTGGGTGTGCGGATCGTTGTGAACCGGTGGCATTAGATTGTTATTCATTGATTTGTCCAAGTAACAATAACTAAAACATACAGCTATCAAAAAAATATATCAATGATTGAATAGATGAATTCAATTAATTGAGCAGCCAGCATATAAATCAAGGGTTTCAGACTTATTGGTTGAATTATTTAGTCATTATTCTTGGATTTGATAAAGTGAAAAGTGTGGAGGATAACAACTCCGCTAGACTATAAAACTTCAAAAACACTGAACTAAGTCAGGAGAAAATATGACACGCGAAAAATCAGAAAGCCTAAAACTATCACATCACCTTCCCCATTATCACGTTCCTCACTACCACTACCACGCGCCACACAAGCACGATTTTTCTAACTTAGGCAACGGGCTGGCTACTGGATTTTTGGCTTCCAATGTTGTTCCGGCTGCCACGATGGGTTCTACCCTCGCAGCTATTGCAGTAGTGGCTATTCCAGTTGTGGCAATCGGCGGACTAATTTGGTGGGCTGCTTCCCAAGATGAATAACAAATAGCGTGTGTGGGAGATTTTCACACGCGCAAAAACCAAAGTAGCTGCCGAATATTTGGAAATCATTTGTCTCAATTTCGGTAGCTACTTAGCAATTAACAACGATATATTTGACAACAGGAGAGTTTTGAATGAGAACGGAGTCGTTTAAGGTTCTACAGACTTTTGGGCTTGAGTATCCCAACTATAAAATGCTGGTTCAAGCCAAGAGTGGTAATCGTTATATTGTGTGGTATCCCGACAGTCTTGGGGTAGATGTAGGTCAAGAAGTCCTAATCGATTTCAATGACGATTCCTGGCGCACAATAGATAATCCGAGAAATGGGAAAAAGTCGGATATCGCAAAAGTTAGCAAAGTCAATTAGCAGAAAGGCAGAATTATCAAGGGATAATTTTCCTTTTAGATCGCCTTATTACCTTCAACTTCAAAGGAGTTTTTCAATTATGAACAATAATGGTTTAGCCACTACTGCCGGCGGTGCCTTAATTGCCGCCAAATTAGCCACCGCTACTGGTGCAACTGCTACTGGGATTGCTACTACCACTGGTGGTGTTGGTATCACTACTGTGGCTACAGCAACAGGAACCGCAATGTCAGTCGCGATCGCACCCGCCGTTGCAATTGCAGCACCAGTAATCGCTGTTGGAGCATTAATTTGGTGGTTAGCGCGTGATTAATTCTCGCTAAAATACCGATCAAAGCGGTTAATGAAAGGCTGCCGAATTAACTCGGCAGCGCTTTCCTGTTATTTAAGGTGAGTGATTCTGAGGAAAGCAGGCAACATCGAGTCAGGCTTATCTCCTGTTTTGAGAGCAATTTCTAAATCAAACAAAATGGAGAGCGATCGACTTAAGAAGTTCGCAGATACTTCCTTAACCTCCTGCTTAAGGAAATACAGCCGTTTGGGGTTACTAATTCCGCACATACTAGCAATTTCGCTATCAGAACGTTGTTGGTCGGAATTGATAGTAGCTTTTACCCACAGCCAAGTTTTAAACTGAGTTTGGAGAGTGGCAATAATTGCTAAAGGAAACTCTGCCCGAGATAGCAATTCATCAAGCACCTTAATTGCTGCCACTGCTTGACCTTTTAAAAGAGCTTCTGCCAGTTGAAAACAGTTGGCTGTGGTAGCTGGAACGAGGATTTTAGCAGATTCTTTGGTAATGCGATCGCCCGCAGCATAAATGGCTAATTTCTCCAGTTCACTAACTCTTCTAGCAGAATCGTTACCAATCGCTACCGCTAGATAACTGACAGCATCTCTGGCAATTGAGAGATTTTTTTGTTTAGCAGTAACAGCGATCGCACTTTCAATCAAATCAGTACGCCAAGGAGGAATGAGAGTAAACTCCTTGAGGTTACCAAACTGCAACAAATGCTTGACTACCTTGAGTCGTTTGTCGATAACAGCAGCAGTGAAGACTAAGTGCGTTGTAGCGGGTAATTGGGGCAAAATTTGCAGCAATTCTAGCCCCATTTCTCCAAATTGCTTGAAATCGCAATTTTCAACGACAATAAGTTTGTTTCCACCGCCGAAAGGAACTGAAGCAGCAGCAGAGAGGGCTGCATCCAGGGAAGAAGCATCCAAGCGGTGGATGTTGAAATCTCGCCAGAGAGGATGAGTTTGAGTCTTAAACTTTTCAACTTCTCGTTCAATTGCGTAGGTATCATTCCCAATTAGGATGCTAATCATGCTGCTAACTCTTCCTGTTGTTTGACAGTTACAGTAACAGAGCGGCCTAAAGCTTTAGTAACGATCCGCTGCACGGATTCAAGGTGACTCTGAAACTTGTTCGCGTATTTTCTTTCTACTGCTAACACACATGAATCAGCAGAAAGTTCGGCAATTTGAGCGCGGTTTAAGAGGCTACGATTGCCTGGTTTCGCTGCTGCTACTACTTGCGCCCAAGTTGTCTCAAAGTCAGGAGAATCTGCCTCTATTTTTTGAGGGGTTTTATCAAATTTGTCAGGCTGATTAGATTGGGAAGTTGCCGACAACCGCGTTTCGGGGGCAGCGGGTTTGCTTGACAGCATCAAGTTCAGCAGGCAGACTTCTAACCAGGTAGCCGCATTGGTGCTAGTTCTCAATTGAAATTCTGATTTCTGCAATTGTACACAAGCCGCATCAATTGTTTCAAAATCAAGAGTGCTAGCGATCGATCGCAGTTGTGAATAGCCTACTGGCCCTGCAATTAAATTCTGGCAGTGGCGCGTTGATTTGACAATGAGCAAATCTCTCATTGCTGCTAGCAAGCTACTGAGAATAAGTTTGGGGGTTTTGCCGCTGTCAATGAGCGTTCTCGAAGATTGCAGTACGCTTAAGGTATCGCCAGAATGAATGGCTTTAAGAAGGGCGATCGACTCTTGCTCGCTGATACTGCCAGATACTTCTGCAACTTGAGTTAGGGTAATCTCTGAGTTTAGCAGTGAAAGCTGAGAAAGTAATTGCAGGGCATCTCTTAACCCCCCGTCACAGGTGCGAGCGATCGCCCGCATGGCCTCACTTGCGATCTCAATAGATTCAGTGGAGCTAATTTTGTGCAATTGTCCGACAATAGCATCAACTGACAAGGCTCGGAAGTTAAAAGTTTGGCAGCGGGAGATAATTGTCGGCAGGACTTTATGTGCTTCAGTCGTACAGAGAATAAACACCACATGAGCCGGAGGTTCTTCAAGGCATTTGAGGAGAGCATTTTGAGCGCTGGTACTGAGTTGGTGGCACTCGTCTAAAATCCAGATGCGGTAAGGGCTCATCGCTGGCGCAAAGTTGCTGTGTTGTATTAATTCTCTGGCATCATCCACGCCATTATGTGAAGCAGCATCGATTTCAGTTACGTCTAAGCTTGAACAGGAGTCAATGGTTTTGCAGCTTGAACATTCTCCGCAAGGAGTGGCGGTTTGCTTTTTGCTATTCAAACAATTGAGGGATTTAGCAAGGATGCGAGCGGTTGAGGTTTTGCCTGTTCCTCTGGGGCCAGTAAACAGGTAAGCTTGAGCAATTTTGTCGGAGGTGATGGCATTGGTCAAGGTTGTTTTGATGGTGTCTTGACCCACTAATTCTTGTAGGTTTTTGGGGCGGTATTTGAGGTGCAGTGGTTGGTACATTTTGAGTCGTTAGAATACTTCTGGTAACTATTCCCCGATAGGGGAGCCGTGAGCCGTGCCTGAAGTTAAACTCATAGGACTTACGCATAAGCTCTATCTGTAGTATAAAAATTGTGCATTTTACCGCTACCAATAGTGTTACCAAGTATTTTTTGCGTAAGTCCTGGCTCAGTTGTTGACGCTGGCGCGCCGAACACACTACCGCAAGGAAAAATTGCTAAACCATCTGCTGCTGAGATACAGCAAAAAAGCACGGCATGAAGCAATACGCTTGGGATAAGACACTCATGGAGACAAAACACTGTGAAAAATAGATACTGCGAAGGCGCGTGCCTGCCCGAAGGGCTTATGCTTCGCCCAAAGCTCTCTTCGGACAAAAAAAAATTAACTGAACCGTATTGCGGCATGAAGGAAAAATCGCAAGCAAAAAGTTTGAGCAAGTGGAAACTGATTCCCGATCGCAAAACAGGGGCAATTTACACCCCGCTTACTTGCGGTGTTGGGAGTTTTAAAGATGCCAAATTGTCGGCTGTCGCGAGCTTATTTAAACGAATGGAGAGAAACATTCAAACTCACTAATTTACTAGCAAATATTTTGCTTAAATCACAAAAATAAATAGTAAAAAATATGTGGTTTTTTTTCGACAATGTACTCTTGCAAAAAAACCCTTAAACCCTCCTAATTTATACAGCAATAGGCTCCGATTTGTTGCAGGAGAGGGCATTAAATTTAGATGCCCCTCCCCACCTTTCAACTATTCTTGCGGAGCGACAATATATTCGCACTCTAAAGCCTCTGTACCCGACGCAGGCGTTCCAAACGGTGCAATCAGTAGGGGAGCGGTAGGAGTTGCCATTAACACCCGCAAATCAGAGCTGGAAATCGCTTTAGCTGTATCAATCAAATAGCGGATGTCGCACTTGAGACAAAACTCACAGCCCCAGAGTTTAGCATCAACTGTTTCAGTTCCTGAACTGAGAGTATTGTTGAGTGATGCTCGCACTTGTTGGGCATCTAAATCGAATTCTAAAATAGCTGTTAGGTGAGACTTGTCGCTGTGAGAAGCTAACCTCTCTAAGGCTTTTAAAAAGCTCAGCCTCTCAACCACCACTTGATGGCTAAATTCAGGGCGGTAGGGAGCGATAATTTGGTCGCAAACCGGATATTGCCCTTCTAGCAACTTCGTTGTCAACCGCCAATTATTCCACTCGAATGCGACAAAATTACTAGGTTGCTCTGGCAAACCTTCATAGTAAATCGTAACTTTGTCAGCAGAATTCAAAGAACGCTCCAATAACCGGAGTACCTTAGCAGGGACAGTAAAATTAATTATTTGACTGCTCAAAAGGTGGGAATTGCTGCTTTCGTTCAATCCTAAAACCATTGCTACCCGATGCCCGTCTGTCGTCCAAACTCTCAGTTTATCGAGGCCTCTGTCTGCGTCGCGGCTGAGTTGAAAATTACCTCCAGTTAAAATGCGTTTATTTTCCTCGGAACTAACAGCAAATAAGCTAGCTTTGAGGACAGAAATTAACACGCTAGCAGGAAGCGTTACAAGTTTCTGTTGAACGCTGGGGATAGCCGGAAATTCGTCCGCAGCTAGCCCACGAATGGCGTGCTTGCTTCTTGACGCACTCAGAGTGGCACTGACTGATGGAACGTCGCTTCCTTTAATAATTTCAGAAGAACTCTTTAAGGTAAGGCTGCCGTTAGGAAATTTTCCCAAAATGTCAGCAAGTATGGGTGCGGGGAGGGTAAGCTTTCCAGATTGATTGACATTCGCACCAAAGCTCACTTGCATTCCAAATTCTAAATTGTAAGCAGTCAGGTGCAAATGTTGAGTTTCAGCATCAGCTTCTATCAAAATATTGGACAAAATGGGATGGCTGCTATTGCTGGGAATGATGCCTTTCAGAGCTTGCACGTAATCGTTGAATTCTCTTGAATCGCAGGCAACTTCAATAGGTGATGGGAGAGGGGAAAAAGAAGGCAAAATTACCTCATTTGGCAATGTTTCTAGAGAAGGAGCATCGACTGCTGGAAGTGCTGCAAAATTTGTGCAAGTTTGCGAAGCTTCTACTTTTTGTGGAGAGATTGTTAAGGGTTCGCAAACCGAGTCAGTTTCAGTTGTTGGTTTGACTGATTTCTTCACAGTTTTGGCAGAATTATGTGCTGTGGCAGTCGAGCGTTTTTTCTTAACTGTTCTCTCCAAATTTTCCTCTTTAGGCGGTGTTCCTGTTAGTCGAGATTTTGCCATAATTAGCCTGGTGTCAGGGGTGCGATTGGCCGCTGCGGTAGCAGCACTTGTTATGATGCCTCAGAAAGGGGAGTGAGAAAGGGGAAAGATAAGGGAAAGGGGAAGGAAAATAGGAAAGAGAATATAGCAATCCTAAATGATTCAATGGCACATCTTACTACTACAAATAGTGTAAAAATAGAAGGAATGCAACGTAAGTCCCGATGGAAAAGCTTTCTAAAAGTTGAGCGTTACCGACTGTTTTCTACAAAAGTATGTGCCTGTTAGTTAAGGACTTTACCTGTTATAGCAACCGCCAAGATGGTTAGGACACTTCGACGTAGTTTATCCTGAGTCCTTCACTACGCTCAGGATAAACTACGTCGAAGGGCTCATTGCATCGCATTCCTAATCGCTGTAATCATTGCTATTACTGCTTCTTCCTTCTGCTAGAGTTGAGGACTTTACCTCTTGGTTGAGAACTTTACCTCTTGGTTGAGAACTTTACCTCTTGGTTGAGAACTTTATTGTTTGAGTACAAGTCATTGGGGGCAACAAATAATATCCGATATCGGCAGCGACTTGCACCGACATAATAAAGTCGATGGTACTCTTTAAGTTTCTGTTGACTGCTCAAATCTTTGCCGATTAACAATCTGCTGAAAAGGTCGCTTCCGTCAATACCAACTTCATCAAAAGTGCTGCCTTGCGAATTGTGAATAGTCAGAGCAAAGCAATTGTCAATTTCAGCAAACAAGTCATCTTTGAACCAGTAATATTTCCTCCAAAGAAATCCATTGCGTTTAGCACTCTTGAGCTTTTCTTTAAGTTCAGCCTGGTAACGCTTATTTTCAGACTCGTGCAGGACAAAGATTTGCCGAAATAAACCGTCATCAGTCACAATTTTTAGCAGCCAAACTCGGTAGCCGCAGTGCTGGTTAATCTCAACTTCCTTGACGGTAAATTCCGTTGAAGTCGGCAAAATTACGGTTTTGCCGTCAGGTGCCATGACGGGTTTTTTGGTAATTAGCCTTTCTCCCGGTACAAATTGGGGTGCAGCTTGACCGTAGACTTGTTCTCTGATAAGCTGATTGTAGTATCTGACTCGTTTGTTAGTCCAGCACAGAATTCTGAAACGATCGGGATTTTGACTAAATTCTCGATCGATCGTTTTGACGGCATATTGTAGCAGCGTTTCTGATTTAACTTTGAATGCACCGTTTGACTTGTCTCCTTTCTTGTATTTGGAATGCGGCAAAAATATGTCGGCTTTGCTATTGACAAAAGAGCGGCATTCTGTTATGAAATCGAGTACAGGGCTTTCCCCTGCTTGCCTGACAACTTGGGTCAGTACAGCTTTATTGGTAATGCTGAAAGCAGGCGACTTTTTTTCTCCTACAGGATTGAGTTGAGCGGGGTCGCCCATTAAAATTAGCTTGCGGTGATTGAAGAATGTGCGTTCAAAATTGCGTTCTATCCATTTCCACAATTCGCTTCCGACCATCGAACATTCGTCGAGGAAGATGATATCGTAGAGGTGAAGGCTGCTGGAACTTGTCTGTGACAAAGCTTTTTCTTGTTCTTTTCTGACCATGCCTAATCCTAAAAGTTGGTGTATTGTCATAAAATCAACTCCGAAAATGCCTTGAGACGCTGCCATTTTTCTGAGGATGCCGACTGCTTTGTTAGTAGGTGCTGTGAGGGCAATGCGTTTGCTTTGACTCAAGAGTTCTTGGATAATTTGAAAAACGATTGTGGATTTTCCAGTTCCTGCATAGCCGCACAGCAAGAAGAATGACTCGGTAGTGGTTAGAAATGTTCTCAATTTGTCAAGGGCTTGCTGCTGTTGCGGTTTGAGCGTGAAGGGAAATTGTGTAAGTTTTTGGGGTTGTTCGAGTAAGGCTTGAATCATTAGTTAATGTCCATTACTAATTTTATCAATCTCTGATTAAGCGTTAGCTTGACGGGGAAGTCTTTCAAGAGTAGGTTTTTTAGATTCCGGGCAAGGGAGAGAGGGAGAGAGGGAGAGAGGGATAAGCGAAAAAGCCCGGATTTCGACTTGTTATGCCTTTAAAACTTGCCTCTTGCTTGCCCTCAATTTCTGAATTGTAAAAAACCTACCCTTGAGGGGAGAGGGGAATGGACGCTTATTAAGTAGTCCGATAATCCCTCTTAATCGCTCATGATTTACGCAGCGAGAATGATTTTTTGTCATTCACAAGTGTTGGCTTTCACTGCGTTCTGCAATAGGAGTTACGTTACGCGAAAACCGTTTTTTTTTAGGAAAATACTGCATTTGAGTCTTTAATAGGAGTTAAAAAACCAGTTTCTTTGGTATTTATGCGTCCAGGACTATGCAAGTAAACTCCAAATCCCAAACCCTTATGTTGCCCTTACAATTCGTAAGTCCTGTTATAAAAATTTTAAGACAAATAGGAAATTTTTCTGTATTTTGTCCCAGCAAAAAAGCACCGTTTACACCCTACGGAGTGCTCGCTACTTCCCACTCATCTCGTAAATGGCGTCCTTTCTAAATCAAGTTCAGCAACTTTGGCGAGAGCTTCTAAACGCCTGTTTAATGTTTTATGTCGGGGACATTCTACAGCATACTCGTATTTATAACCCGTATGTTGAAGTTCCGAAATTTGGCAATCAATTAAATTGCTAAGGTGGCCGATTAGCTTTTTGACAGGTATTAGCCACGCTTTAGCTAACGCTTTAGTACGAAACCCAATCCAAGCTGTAAAGTAGGAGCCGTCTTCGCTAATTTGATAAGCCACATTGGGCGATAATTTAACAATAGGTTTGATGCGGGCAATACCCAAACCTTTGAGTTCTCTCAAGCTGTAACTTAGGAGTTCTCCGCTGTTCCACTGGATGTGAAATGGACGTGGCTCTTCAACGTTCAAGTGTTGGACTCTCCCCATTCGTTGAAATCCTTCTCGGTGCTGTAAAATGCAATCTCCCTCTCTAAATCCGTAGAAGCCTTGTTTCTTTGTTAGGTTTTCTAACTGCTGCTTCCAGGCTTCTTCCCAAGCTATGTCAAAGTCGAGAAGTTGGTAATTTTCTTCGCTCAATTGTTGAGCTATTTTTTCTTTTAACTGCTGTTTGTAGATTGGCATAGCGAATTCTAAAAAGTTGTCGGGTACTTCGAGAGCTAAATGCGTTTTAGCTCTGATTATGATATCGGTAACAGATAAATAGCTGGCGGCTTTTAATTGCTGGGGTGTCGGGATATCTATGGTACAAATTGTCGGGTAGCCGGGAAACAGGTTGATGGGAAAGTGATACAATTGGTCGAGAGCCCAGATGAGAATGTGGTGTTCGCTCAGCGATTCTACTTTGAAAGGAGTTGCATTGCTGAATTGTACCTGTTGGGAATTAGCGAGTACGATGGTTGTGCAATTTGGAAGTTCTCCAGCAGTCTTTTTAGGGATAAAGTGAGGCACGATGGAGATTTTAAGGGCGCGGATTTCATCAAGGCTATAAGTCCAAAAAAATGCCTTTTCGCCCGAACTTGCGTCCCAAGTAATTGTCACAGGTTTTTCAGTTTGATTTAGAGAAGTAACAGTACCGTATTGGTTACCAGTTTTAACGATATCATTTAACCTGAAGGGATGTTCTTCAGCAGGTGCGGGAATGAGGAAAGGAAAAATTACTGCAACTACTTCTTTGGCTTGAGGGAAGTGCTGGCTAGCTGATTCAGGAAAGGTCTTGTGGGGGTTTATAATAGACTTGTTAGCGTTCATAACAGCAAGAAGTTGGTTATCCCTCAACTTCTCCCGCTAGGGAATAGCTTTTAATTTAGAGATTTCCTCAACAAATGCTTCTTGCATTGCCGGAAATGACTTAGCTGTTGTTAGAGGGGAGACTCTGTTGCGATCGCCAGCTATACTGGTATCACCCACATTTACGATCGCACAGCTATTAGTGTGAGTATATTTACTCATATAATTAGAGTGATCGGTACAAAATGCGATCGCCTTGTCGCGTTAATCAAGACTAGAATAACAAGCTATACACTTAGTACACTTTGACAAGCCTGCCTTTGACAATCTATCCAGTTAATAGCACCTAATTGATAAAAAATTCTCCCAGTTATCAGTTGCTTCTATAAACTGGGAGAATTTGCGGGAAAGCCGATATATTCAGGACTTACACAAAAATTGGCTTAACACACTACTCATAGCGGTAACGTGCGCCAAGTGCACCTACGGATAGAGTCTGTGGGTAATTCCTGATATTAATCTAACGCAGGTATCTCGATTAATTCGATTTCAAACAGAGCTGCGTCGTTATTCTTTAGGCAAAGTAGGCTTTGGTGGAATGTCAAAAACAATCACAAATGTGAATTCTTTGACAAACCGTTGCAAAACCCGAAAATGATCGTCTGCATCCCTCCTGCTGCGAAATCGCGCCACAACAATACGCTGACAATTAGGAAGCAGCTTAATGATGCACCACGGATGCAATCTCTCAAAATAAGTCATTTTAACCTCACCAGCGACAGTAATAGGTTGCGTTCTTTTTTCCTTGCTTGCCATTACGCTAGTTGAGAGAATATTCTTCAAGACAGGTCACGCTGACCTTGACAATTAATTAGGTTTGTGCTTTCAACCGCTCAAATTCTTTTCTAACGCACCTTCTTATCTTCGGAATGCGGACACAGCAAGTTCGCCAGTATGTCGGGAATCTCCTCAAAATGTTCCAGCAGAAAATCCATTACTGCCAAATGGCGCAAATCAACAGCAGTAGGAAATCTTCGATTTTTCCCGCGTTTAAACCAACCCTGTACCGTCGAATCAGAGCGGGAACAAATGGAGGCAATTTGCTCGTAACTTACGCCCCACTTGACATAAAACTGTTTCGGCGTCATGCCCAATTGGCATTGGCTGTAAACTGCAATCAAATTGCGTTCTCTATCTGTCAAAGTATGCGGGTTTTTCATCCTCACACCTCTCTAAATCTTCCTCCCACGCCGTATCAAATTGACACCAAGCTGCACTCTTGGAATCAGGAGCCAACCAAATTATGTAGCACCACATCCAACAGCAACGGCGCGGTTCGTAGTTGTAAAAATTGCCAATAACTATTCCCCAATCGGCTTCTTCGCCAACATCGGCCCAGCGCACCATCTCGCCACACTCAAAGCGCGGGGGATGAATTTTGGCAAAATTTGCAGGCAACTCAGTTGCAGGCGGCATATCCTTCAACTGTTTTAGTGGCAGGGTCGAAATCAAATCTCGCTTTCCTTTTGAGATTGACATGAGTTTTTAACTGTGCATCGACTGCAACAGATTTGTTTTGATAGGTTTTTAGGCCAATTTCTTGATAAAGAAATTGCAGCGCGATATTTCCTTAAATCAATCAATTGGAATCTATATTTGACGAACTATTCTCAAAGCCCAACTCTGGCTAGGCTATCAGTTTTTTGAGATACCGCCCAATCGCGTTGATGTCAAGTCCGGTTGCAGCAGACTGGTATAGTAAAGGTGTAGTTGCTTTCGTCAGCGAGGTGCGATGATCGACAAACGTCTCCAAATCGAACCACACCGGGAAGTAGAAGAACTATTGGAGAATATTGATGACTTGTTCTTCAGAATATAACCAGCCCGCAAAAAAGGTTGCAGGTAGAATCAAACAATAGTATAATTAGATTAGTTACTAATAATTTTCTTGGTAGCGCGGTGTTATGAACGCCCAAAAACCTGTTACCTTCAGAGACCTCATCGACGCGATCGCCACCTTGCCGATTATCAACTTTCCCGAGAATTCGAGTCAGTTGAATAGCAATAAGCGGGAAGTAAGTATTTAAAGGCTTACAATCCAGATGTGGGTTTTTTGTTTCCGGGGCGAGACAATACGAAGCCTTTGACTCGCGCCGCATCGGATGTGATTTTTAAAGAAGCTTGCAAGCGGGTAAGAATTAAGGGGGCTTCAACACATTCGATGCGGCGGACGGCGCTGACTAATTTGAGCAATGCGGGGGTGCCGCTGCGGGTGATTATGGAGATTTCGGGACACAAAAATTTGTCGAGTCTCCAGCGCTATTTGGAGGTACAGCCGGAACAGCTTGTCAAGGCGATTGGGCTTTTGAAGTGAGGCGACAGAGTTCAATATTTTCCTGTCTGTCCTTTAATATTACCGGAGTTTATAGATATTCCGAAACCGACAGCATTCAGCATCAAACAGCAACTTAACCGTTCCCGTTCCGCTATTCCGTCCTTTCAATCCAATAATTTCAGCCGTTCCCCCATCAGGAGAATCAGGATTGTAATAATCGTCCCTGTAAACTCCAAGCACAACATCCGCATCCTGTTCAATTCCACCAGAGCCACGCAAATCTGATAAACTTGGACGCTTGTTCGTGCGAGTCTCTACCCCCCGATTGAGCTGAGAAAGCAGCACAACCGGCGCGTCAACCTCGCGAGCCAAAATCTTCATCTGCCGCGTAATTTCGCTAATTTTATTGACAACATTTTCATCCGCCGAATTCACCATCAATTGCAAGTAATCAACAATTACCAAACCCAATGGGCCGCGCTCACAAACAAACTCCCTAACTCTGGAACGAATCTCCAAGGGAGACGGTTCCAAACTTTCGTCTATCCAAAAATCAGCATCGCTAATTTTCCCCAAAGCCGAAGCTAGCACTTCGTACTTACCAGCTAGGTTAACTTGCCTGATATCTTTCACCGACACCCCACTCTCAAGTGCCATTAACCGCGCTGCCAAGTCCCGACCCGGCATTTCCATCGAAAACATCAAAACCCGACCGTTCCTGGGGAGGGAAGCAATGTTGTACCCAAGCGCGCAAGCCAAAGCTGTTTTGCCGCTGCCGGGGCGACCTCCTATGACAATCAATTCGCCTCGGTAAAATCCCCCTCCCAAGAGGTCGTCGAGGTCATAAAACCCCGTGCTGATTCCAGGACAGTAGTTAGCAGTCTCCAAGCGCTGTTCCTCAATTTCATCTAGATATCGCCAAAGTTCGTGGCAGTATTCCGAAAGAGGCCTCATAGCTTTTTGCCGCTCTTCTTTGTACTTATTGAGGACAAAAATCTTTTCCTCGGCTTTATTTAGTATCGCATCCAATTCGGTGGAAGTCTCGTAGCCAAGCTGTACGATGTCATTGCCAACTTTGATGAGTTCGCGCCGGACAAACTTGTCCACGACTAGCAAAGCATATTGGTCGATGTTGACGGCTGAAACAGTTCGGTCTACCAGCATTACCAGTTTGGTTTGACCCCCTACTACTTCCAGCAGGTTGTGGTCGTCGAGGAAGGTGGTGATGTTCATCAAATCTGTGGGCTGCTCCTTAGAGTGCAGCGCTAAAGCGGCCCGATAAATATGTTGATGGACTGTAATTGCCAATGCTTCGGGACGCAGGATATTTGCGATTCTTTTAATGGCGATTGGGTCAATCAGAATTCCGCCTAAAACTGCTTCCTCTGCATCAATGTTGCTCGGCATAATTTTGTCAAAAAAACTGACTGCCATATCTGGTATTCTCCTTTGAGATTGTTGTTACTTGAACTGTTTTCAAAGTTGTCTAAAGGATTAGATGCTGTCCACATGGATTAAATAATCACTGTTTTCACAGCTAAGCTAAATAGCTAAGTAGTAGATAATTTGTTGAAAATTTGTTTTACGTGCTGAGGAAATCGCTGCATCCACTGCAAGTAAATTTGCTGCTGAATACCTACCGCTGCGAAAGCTTCTTCGCCTAGTTCCTGGAACTGTTCGCATAACTTTCTATGAGTTTTTAATGGCATATACTGAGGGTCAATATAATCCTCAGTTATTCTTGTTGTCTGTGCAGAAGGAGAATTTTTTGGAGTTGGAGAAGAGCCTGTTGAAGCTGGAGATGACACAACATTTGTTGGGTTAGAGTTTTGAAAACCGTTAGTTTTTTCCCACCAACGACCGCGCAAACAGTCAACGATCCATCCTGAAGGGTTAGATATTTGCTTTGTTTGGCTTCTGATTTGCAGCAGGTTTATGGCTGCTTGGATTTCCTCTAAGTTGTACTGGAGGACGCAAACTCTCAATTCGGGATTCATCCCTCGTGTGGTTTGCATAACTATCTCGACAATCTCAGTCGCATCGGGGTTGGTAATTGCAACCGCTTCAGAGTTAGGAATTGCATTAGGGTCGGCAATTTCAGTCGTTTCGGAATTGACAATTGCAACCACTTCGATAATTTCAGTTACATCAGGATTGGCAATTACAACCGCTTCATGATTGGCAATTGCAACCACTTCGACAATTTCAGTTGCTTCGGAGTTAGCAATCGCAACTGCTTCGGCAATTTCAGTTACATCAGGGTTGGCAATTGCAATTACTTCGGCAATTTCAGTTGCTTTGAAATTGGCAATTACAACTGTTTCGACAATTTTAGCGACTTGAGGATTAACGAACGAAGATGTTTCGAGATTTAACCGGACAGCTTTGTTGGTTATTGTTGGTTCGGCGCCAGAGATTCTTTGATGGTGGAGGCTGTCGAGTTTTGTGGGTAGTTTTTGCGGGGGTTCAGACGTTAAACCTGTTTGTTCTGAACTGCAAGGTATTGTCGCATCATCGATCGCTTGAATTTTATCTGAATTAGTATTCAGATATTCAGCGGTCGGGGCGGAATATTTGTCCTCAGCCAGAATTTCTAGTTTTTGTTGTGAATTTTCATTTAACTGACTGTCTTTGGTCTGGACTTGAGTAGCAAGTTTTGGTTCTACATTTTTTAGTTTTACATCTGTCTTGGCTAAATTTTCTCTTTCTTCAAAAAACCTTAAAAAAACAGCAGCATTTTTGGTGCTTTGTTGCTCTTTTTTATCCTCTGTAAAGAGTACGGCACCATAAGGGTTTGAACCCTCTGTTTGCTCAATTTTTGACTGTTGACGTTGATTTTTTGATGGGTTGCTCAGTTTTTGGAATTTTGAGTGGGTATGAGTGAAGGGGCGAACGTCGCCCAGGTGCTGTACTGCTATGCGGAAAATGCCACGCCCATAGTTTTTAAGGATTTTGACCAAGCCAAGTTTTTCGAGTTGTCTGAGGGCTGCCCGCCTGGTGTTGGGGCTGTAGGGCTTGCCGTTGCGGACTGGGGTGGCTCGTTTTTCGCCCAAGGGGATGCAGTTGATGTCGATTTCCTCTGGTTTGCCACCGATGCAGGTTCTGTACAGGTAGAGGGCGAGTTTTAGGGCGCTGGGAGTAGCTCCTTCTAGTATGTCGGCTAGGGCTTCGTAAACTGCTGCGTGTCTAGCGAGTGGTGGCTTGTGCCAGGTAGTTGTAGCTACAACCATTTTTTTCTCCGGGGTAAAAATGAGCGTAAATGTCAGGAATTGTGGCTGTGACAGTCGCAAGGTGTGCCACAGCGGTTGTTGTGAATTTGACCGCAGGGTATTGAGCGCGAATGCAGCCGCTGCACTCAGCAGGATTTTGGGCAGGCTGCAACAACCAGGCGTGGTAGTTGCGCTGGAATTAGATTCATAGCGCCGTCGCTTGAACTGTCGGCAAACTTTGCTAAGGCGAGGCGGTTTTAAGGTCTTGTACTTTTGCGATCGCCTTTTTGTAGCGATGCAGTTGTACTAACTCCAGCAGTGTTTAGACTTACCGCCCCGCTAAAAGATCAGAAAGGGTGCGCGACTATTTTTTAAATCCTGCCAGACCATCCGACACGGGATTTTGTGGTGCATTAGTCTTATCAGACTAATAAGAGTTGTTCTAAAGGCTGAAAACTTTACGTGGCAAGAGTTTCAGAAATGAGTTGTCGCGGCATTCTAGAGGTTTTGTCGCGGCATTCTAGAGGTTTTGTCGCGGCATTCTAGAGGTTTTGTTCTAACGGTCAAACTTATATTGGGTATGGATTTGAGAGCTATTTTCAATACCTACTTTTTTTAGAACAAGTTTCAGAACAGTCCGAGCATCCTTTGCTGAAAAAAAAACCAGCCGGGAAAGGTGGGTTTGTAGGGTCGCTTTGGTGAGAGTTATGTCCTGGACACACGGGTGGTCATCACCTGAGTTTGATGGACGAGAATACAGAGGCTACAGCCCTTGAACCGGGGAAAAAACTAAGGTGATGGCGATGTTAGTCAAGCTCTGCTTGCTGTCGCTGTTTGAGCGTAGAATCCCCGTCTCTTGACTAGCGGGGAGTATGTCAAATTAGGACTAAGGCTAAGCATCATCAGGATAGAGGCTCTTCAGGGGGGGTTGCCCCTACTTTCACACCGTATATTGAGGCTGTGCGTAAGTCCTAAATATGTCAATCTGAAATGCTTAACAGATGCCAGATTTGGGATTCTAGTTCTGGTGCAGGGATTCGCTCCCCACGTTCCAACATGGATACATAACGCTGCGACACCCCTAGCCAGCCAGCCAATTGTGCTTGAGTCCAACCTTTGGCTGTTCTTGCTTCTTTTATCTCATTGCTTGTCAGTTTAGGTTTGGGAGCTTCTTTCAGGCGGGGTTGAACCTGTTTGAGTTCAGCTTTGCTTGCCAGGAGTTGGGGGATAGGTGCTGGCGGATGGATGGTAATTTTGGCTGCCAATAGCGTGTCAAAGTATCCTCGTTTTTTTCGATCCTTGCTACCGGGTCTCAGCCATTCTGGGTAGGTCTCTTGGTCAAACTCGATTTGAAACGCTCGCTGGAGTTTCAACAGCACTTCCAGGGTGTGATTCCAGCTATTCATCAGCGTGTAAGCTTTTCTACGGTCAGACCGGGCTATATCGATTACCGTTTGGGATAGGAGCGCTTTTAGAAGGGTTTCCACTTTGTAACTGCCACTGGTGTGAAATCGGCTTTCCATCGTCAGATGAAGTGCTAAGCGCAAAGCCAGTTCATCATGGTAGGCATCGATTTTGAGAATCTCCTGGGCTAAATAGCCAAACTGATACAAGGCTTCTTTGGCGAAGTAACCTGCTTTGTTCAAGAAGGCATGAGTCCAGAGCCCCGGTTGGACTGTGATGTAGACTTCATCAGGCTGCTCTATTTTGCCCTCCAGATTCTGCTGACCTGTTAACTGAATTTGAATATTCCACATTCGCGAGGTGTCAACGCTGGCTCTAATTCCACCTTTTTTGTGTTTGCCTTCAACCCATGTGGCTTTGATTGCTAGGCAACCTAGAGCATACGCTGTTTTAGCTAGTTCATTCAGTTTTTTAGACGCGGGCAAGTCTGTGCGTTTGTCCCAGCCCATTTCCTTGATTAAGTCACTGCCTTCGAGAGTGAATAAGCTTTCCCACGGCTCTTCTTGTCTCATAATATGAGCGGCAAAAATCAGGTGTAACTTGGCAGCGGTCAGCCCAAACTTGTCAATAATTTGCATGGCCTCGTCTAAGGGCAGCAGCGTGATGTCGCCGGGGTTGGCGATGTAGTGCTCGATGATGTTGTTGGGGTTGCCCTTGGCTCGGTGTTGGAAGTAGCCGACACCTGAAGGGTATTGCTGCCACAAGTCTGTTCTCAGTTGTGCGTGGAGGCTGGATACCATAGGAGGGGGTGTCGCAACAGGGGCGATCGGTCTACTCTGGTACAGACGAGGTTCTGTAATGGGTTTGTCTGGGGTATCTCTAACTTCAGCCAGACTTTCTGAGCTGGTGCTGTCACTCATAGTTTAGTCAATGGAAGAGAGGGCATAGCTATTTCGATCTCACGATTAGTCCTGAAGGGAAACATGAAGAATCGCAACATTAACCTCAATGGCTCGCGCGATCATTACTGTTGTTTGTATCATGTAGTTTGGGAATTGTGAGAATAATCAGCGTAGTAAAAAGGGAGAACGCACCTCATTTTTTCGGTAGATTCAGCTTTCTCACCACATCCTCCCTAATCTCTGGTTCTAGCGTAAAAAGTATCTCGCTGCCAACTTTCACTTTTTTGATTAGGGAACGAGCTACTAGAGATTGCAAATTATCAATTAATTTTGATGCTACTTTTGGAAAAAATATTCGCAAAGTTTCCACGGAAACGGGAGCTGCGTCTGAAGCCAATTTGTACATAATATCCTTTTCCAAATTAGTCAATTTTGAAAATTGCTGTTCTACAATTATCTCATGTATACATTGCAAAATCACTTGCGGGCTCTGCGGTCTGTTACCCGGAAAAGGTGCCATCAAGTAATCGATAACATTAGCAAAAGGATCTGAAATATGGGGTGCTACTTTTCGCCACATCAATCTACCTGTTCGTGGATTCTCTGGAAAAGCAGTAGGGGATTTGCCTGTTAGCAAATGGACAAAAGTGCGACCGAGGGCAAAAAAATCAGATTGAGGAACAGCTTTACCATTCGCCTGCTCTGGTGGCGTGTAACCTGGAGAAATAATCACTGTAACACTTCCCCCTTGACCAACTTTTGCAAAATAGGTAGCTGTGACTTCCCTAACTGCACCAAAGTCAATCAAGACTAACTTACCATTTGGTTGAACCATAATGTTACTCGGTTTGATATCTCGATGAAAATAATTTAAACGGTGGACTTGATCGAGGATATATGCTAGTTGTTTTAACCAGTTAATAGCTAAATATTCATTAATAGGTCGGTTTCTTTTAATCAGCCATTGCTCTAAATTAACTCCATTTATTTTTTCCATAACAAAACAGTGTACTCGTTCTAATTTTCCTTTGGTAATCAAGGTAAAATAGCCATCGCGCTCGGCTCTCGGAATTCCTGGATGGCGCAAACGACATAATATATCGGCTTCTTGTTTAAATGATTCGACTAACTTGCCTTTGTGTTCCTCGTCTACAGCATCAAGTTTTAAAATTTTTAGAATTTTGATAGTACCTCTATCATCCACTTCATAAATACGACTGAAACCTCCTTTGCTTACTTGTCGAATAACTTGATATCGGTTAGCTATGAGAGGTCGTTTAGAGACTGTTTTAATAGGTAAACTTGGAGTAATATTCAACTTTACTCCAGCAGGTGCTACCTTTTTTTGGGGCGCAGATACTTGATTGGGCTGAGCGACTGTACCTGCCAAATCACCGCGAGTAAACTTATCAATACTGCGCGCGTAAACTAATAAGGGCTCAAATTCTGCCAATGGTTCTGCAAAAGTCTCTACTAACGAAGCCATCCGCACCACTTCAGACCTATCCTGCTGATAAGCATTCTTTAATGCTAATGCCAATTCACGCGCCGCCTCACTCGGTCTGGTATAGGCCAAAGCTGTCCACCGCTGCGCCTGAGCAAAATCTCGCACCTCTTGGTCATTACTTTGAAGTTGCTGCCGCACATAAACTAACAGAAAATCAGACAACTCATTAATCCGCTGCTGACCAAAATTATCATTCTCTTTCAACCGATTCAACAGCGAATTTCGCACTGCTGTATCCATCTCATAGAGTTCTCTCCCTACCTCATCGCACAAACTCGAAAGTAGCAAATCCGCCACAGCTACCCAAGGAATTCCTAACACAAATCCGTGAATATCTCGCTGGAAATTAGCCCACAACTTGTATAATAAATCCGGTGTCAAAGCCAAGGGAAACGCCGCATGACACGCAAAAATTAAGTGCGTTTTTCCAAAACGCCTCTCGAAAGCTTCAATTCGTCTGCGGGCTACTTCAGGTTTCATTTCATCCCCCTTATTCAGTCCCAACAAAAACCGAACTCTGACTTTTTCCCCGCAACAAGCCGATCGCATCTTGCAATCCCCGCCGCGCCATCTCAAACATCGGCACTAAACGGGCCACCTTACCCGCAGTCGTCCCCTCCCAGCGCGACTCCGGCATCGGATTTAGCCAAGCTACATACCGCACCTTTGCCTTAATTTGCTGGAGAAACGCCGCCGTCAACTCCACCCTTTCCTCACTGTAACCCCCGCGAGCCGCCCCAGCATCGCTAAAAATTAACATAGCAGACTTCTCAGGCCGCAAGTTAGCAAGCAAGCGATCGATTTTCTCGCCTTCCAACTGATAGGGGTCATGGTATAGATACTCCCCCGGACAATTCTGAAAATAATAAATGCCAGCATTGCCCAAACGCCCGCCTCGGACTGCCGTTTCTGCCAGCCGGTGGGACAAATCGTGAAACGGCACCATCGAACCGTCGCGATCGATTAATAACAGTAATTGCGATCGATTTATACGGCGCGGCACCAACACCGGACTTAACAAAATGCCCTGTCGCCCAATCTGGTTAACTGTGGCTTCCACATCCAATTCTACGGGCGGCCCTTCCCGCACGGGACGGCGCAAGTAACGCCAACTTTGCTTCATCTGCCGCCGCGTCACTGGAAAATATTCGGATGTCAGGATGAATTGGCGATCGGAAATTGCCTCATATTTATTAGTAGCTTGCATTACTGCTTTTGCTGCTTGCACCTCATCTTCTATTGCCTTTACTAATTCAGGAGGCGGGGCAGAGATAATGGGCTTGCTTGTTTCCTCAGTTAGTATTGGTGCTGTTTCGATTATACCAGAATCCTCTGTTTCCGGTGCAGAATTGGCTGGTTTTTCTGGAATTGCTGGTATAGCTTCCTGACTTTCTTTAACAATTAGTTCAAAGTGATAGTCAAATAGGCGCTTATCCTCAGCAGATTTTACCCATAAAGTTTTGCACAGGCGGTATAAAGAAGTGCGATCGCTCGTTCCAAAGCCCTTTTGTAAAGCTTCCAGTAACAGCTTATATTCACCGATGCCAAGGGGAAAACCAGCTTCTCGCAGTTGACTAAAAAGCTCCATTAGAGGTAGTTCGTCCGCAATCACAATTCACCCCCAGCCCGCCTTGGCTTAGCATAGCGATTGTAATCATCCCAGCTTTTCAGCAGCACGCCCGGATACAAAAGTTTCTTACCCAATTCATCCAGAACCCGATCTTCAGGATAGTGTCGCAGTATCCGAAACCAATCCATCAATTCACTGGTACTAACTTTTTTGCCCGATTCTCCCTTATCTTTCCGCATTTCTTCACGCAACTGCAAAAACCTGTCAAGAATTGCATTCACTAGCGATTCAGGAGATGCCACAAAGTGAGCATTGACAATCTCAATTAACTGCTGGCGCTTGGGGAATTCAACATAGTGAAACAAGCACCGCCGCAAAAAAGCATCGGGCAAATCTTTCTCATCATTGCTAGTAATAAACACAATCGGTGTTGCCTTAGCTTGAATTTTCTCTCCCGTTTCTTCGATCGCAAACCGCTGTTCGTCAAGTTCCAAGAGCAAATCATTAGGAAAGTCAATATCAGCCTTGTCGATTTCATCAATCAGCACCACCGTCGTTTGTTCCTTCAGAAAAGCTCGCCCCAAAGGCCCCCATTTGATATAAGTCTCAGATTTATCAATTTCTTGAATTTTATCGTCGCTGAGGCGTCCAGCCGCCGCTAATTGAGCATCCCGCAAACGCCCCACAGCATCATAAGTGTAAAGTCCATCTTTTGCCCTGCTTGTAGACTTAATATTCCAAGTTTCATAAGGTAGTCCCAACTCATAGGCAACAGCACGGGCTAATTTAGTTTTGCCACACCCCGGTTCTCCTTTAATCAGCAGGGGACGTTCTAATTGAATTGCTAAGTTAACAGCTTCAATTAAATCTTCGTCAGGAAGATAAGGATAAAGCATTTGACCGTTTTCATCGATTTGTCCTAGTTGAGGCTGTACTTTACCTGTGTATTTAAAGGCTTCTCTGTTCAGTGTTTCAGCCATATTTTCTCCCATTCATACCAATTACAATCGCACAAATCACAAATTCTGTACAGAGCTAGTTGAGGCAAGCCGCCTTCACTGCTTTCAAGAATGTCTCGGACTGATTCCTCAACTTGAGTAGTCAGTTTAAGGGGTAACTCATCGATAGAATATTCAATCCAAAGTTGCAAATCTTTTTCGCATAGTAGAGTAATTTTAGGTAGCTTAACGGGAATGTGCGGTTCCCAACTAGGGTAAAGTGTGTCAGCAAAATCTAGATTCCAGTCTTCAACACAACCGCTATGGTCAATTAAAAACATTAGTAAGCGAGACGGCGATTGAGTTACGCCGGAGACGCTTTTTACCAATGGCCACCAAAATTGTCCCATAAATTGACTCCTACATTCCTCTGGCATTTCATCGACTCTATCGAAGATTAAAACCACAGTTCTATTTTGACATAATTGAGCAATTTTATCTATAATTTGTGTTGGTGAAGGCTGATTAATTAAACCGACACGACCGCCTAGTTCTTGCCACAAAGCTTTCGTATAAGTAGCGCGAGATTTTCGACTAAGTGTAACTGGAATTACTTTAACATTTGTCCAATTAGGAAATTGCTTCATCAGCCGATTCAACAGCCATTTTTGACCGCTGTCTTCTTCGCCGTGAATCAAATAAGCACCGATGGGATGCTGTTCAACAAATGTTCGGAAAAATTTAACTTGATGATGATAATTTAACCGCTGTAAAGCTTGGTGAAGTTTATCATAAGATTGTTGAGGTTGAGGTGAATTGGTTAGCGTTTTTGTTTCTTCTGCGGTAGTGTTCCGTAATTGTTTCCAAGTTGGCGAAGCTTCTACAGTAAAACATTGATCGTACATCACTGGCAACCAACTGGCTAGAGGGTATTCTCTCTCTAATCCTTGGAGATTTTCTCTAGCCTGTCGCAAGGCTAAGTATAAAGTTTTTTCATTTTTTACAAAAGCTTCTAGAAAAAATTTCAAGAATTTGTGTGCGACTTCATCGGGTATTGGTGTCCGCATGACAATAACTTGGGGAACGTTCCAACTAGCTAGAGTTTTCGCTAAGCCCAAACCATCGCAAGAGTTAAAAATAGCTAGTCTCAACCCTTTGCCAATGGCTTGCTTAACAGCATTTTGTAAATCTTTAATGTTGATTTTATCTGTTTGATTAATAGAAAGAATACCTTCTCCGTCTGTTGTTTTGCTATGACCTGCAAAAAATAAAATGTCCCAGGATTCTTCATCCCTCAATTCCCTAAAAATAGTTTCCTGGTCTTTTTCAGGCAAAAAACAGGGTTCAAGCGATAATTGCTTGAATTCTCGTTTATCTACGGTAAGGTCAATTCCTTGACTATTTCCCAGAATTGCTAGAATTCTGACTTCTGTTCTGGTTGAGTAACAAGGTTTAACTTTGTATTCTGACAAGCTAAAAGCCATCTCGGCTAGAGGATAATTTTCAAATAAATTCCAGAGATGCCAGGGAAGCTTTGCCAGATCGGAGTCGGAAGTTTGGAGAATAACTCGAATAATATCCTGAGATGTGCAATCAGTTTTTAATTCGTGCCATTTTTCGAGAAATTGCGAAGATGAAAGCCAATCATTAAGAAGTTTTTTAGCATTTAAAGGCTGGTATTTGTCCTTGAGATTAGCTTTAAAGCCGTGTTCCTTTAAGTTTTCATAAAATCTGTCGAGTTCTGGATCTGGAGGTAAACTGGCATCTAGCTCATTATGGTACGGCTTGCCATCTTCCGCAATTCGCAGAAAAACTGGAAAACCTATCTTGAAACTCCCTTCACACAATCGGATAACAATTAATTTTCCCATAGATTAACTTTTGTAAGCGCCGATGACAAAAAAGTCCGATCGCCCTTTTTACCCGATCTTTCAAACATTCCCCCCAACCTCTACAGTACCAGACGATCGCAGCAGAAAGCCCCAGAGGAAAGCATTTCTTCCCCTGGGGCTTTCTATCGCATCAATAATATTCAGCTTTGACTTAAGAACGAGAAGCGTTCAATGCAGCCCGAATTCCATCAGCTTGCACACTCTGTAACGCGATCGATCGCGGGTCAACCCGATGGTGTACAGTACCGCAGACGGGACATTCCTCCCGACTCTTTGCTGTCAACCAAACGCTTTGATAAGCATACTGTCCGGGAGTATCTCCAAACACGCCTGGATAAAACCAGTAATCGGGAACCATCGACAGTGTGAGATAATTTAACCCCCCATCGATCGCCGGATTCAAGAAACCTTTAAGTTTCGCCTCAGCATCCTCCGGCAACAGCAGCGACAGCGCCATTTTCACCGCCACACTGGTAACATGATGAATATCCGCCGCGATCGCCACTTCACCCATCACTCGACCGTTATTCCCGTAGTCGGCCTCCACACTCACCCGTCCCAAATCCGCTTCGGCTTTGTGGCGGTTGGCCGTAGCACAAAGATAGCAAGGAGTGCGATCTGGAATCGTCACAATTACCTCTCCTCCTTCGGCACCTTTGTAAAGCCCCACAAACAAAGCAGGTTTGCCGTGAAAATAAGCAAAACGATTGAGAATGCGCTGGGCGGCGGGGTCATCGGTAGTAGCAACTATCAAGTCGGCTTGTTGCACCAAAGCATCAAAGGTTTCAACCTCATAATCCAACAAACTTTTAGGCTGTACGGTTAGTTCCAGCAGCGGGTTGATGTGCAGCAGTCGCTTCGCCAGGGCTTCCACTTTCGGATTGCCCAAATCGGTAAAATCGTAGGTAGTGCGGCACAGATTCGCTGTTTCAACGGTTTCTGGATCGATGAGAGTGAGAGCACCGACACCGCTGCGAACCAGTTGTTCGGCGAAGTACGAACCGACAGAACCCGTCCCCGCAATCAACACCCGTTTGCTGCTGATGTGCTGGCTGAGAATTCCTTGACTGCGCGCAAATAATCCTTGCTGGATTTCGGCTGCGGCAATTTTGGGGTCAAGGCCCGAATAGCAACCACTCCAGCCAGCCAAACGCGCGCGATCCGCGTCTGCTGTGATTGGGGACTTTCCCAAAGGGCCGTACACCTTCTGGTAGGGGCCAGAACCTGCGATCGCACTTTTGACTGCTGTTAACAAACGGTCTTCTGGTGGCGTTTCCAACGACCAATCTAACTTGATTTCTTCTGTGTTTCCGCCCTCTGGTGTCACCATCAGCAGAGGTGGCGTGACGGGATAAGACTCGCTGACGAGAAACAGCAGTTCCAAACCGCCGTCGAGAATAACGCGACCGGCCGGCATCGCCTTTCCTTCCATTTCGGTGATAAATACTTCCGGTGGTTTACTGCTACCAAAAGTACGGCAAAGTTGCTGTAGGTTTTCCAACAGCGGTATGCGTTTGGGTGCAGCCGTCGGTTCTAGTGTTTGCAGGATACGGGGTAAATCGCGATCGCACACTTCCTTGACTGGCAGCATTTCTACTCGCAATTGGTTGCGATCGCGGGAAGCGACATAACAGGAAATTTTACCTTGTGCCATCGGCAATTCATGTTCGCGCAATTGCCCCCAAGGACGCTGTAAAGTGACGATCGGGGCTACAAAGTAGGGAATGTGAGGGTTGAGATTCAGCCCTTCTAGCATCGCAGTTTCATCGGGGCCGGAAGGACGGTCTAGACCGCCTGGGTGCGAGTGGATAACGCCTTTAAACTCCAGTCCTTGATTGAGTTCTAGCTGCTGCACCCGCTGAGTTAATTGCGGGGATGGCAAGTAGCTAGCACCGCTGGTATGGGCTTCTTCGTCCAAAAGAAAGCGGGTGATAATTGGCTGACCTACGGGGCCTAGAATGGCTCCTCCGCGTTCGGGAGGATGGTTGGCGATCTCAGTTTCAATGTCGTGCAGAACTGACTGTGAAATGTATAACATCATGGTTTTAAGTTGAGAGTAGGTAAATTTTGGGAACCCAGAAACCGGGTTTTTGGCTAAATACTTCGTTGCAGCCGACAGATGCGGTAAAAACCCGGTTTCTTTGGTCGGAGTGGATCGGTTGCGATCGCCCTTTTAGAGGTTGTTGATGGAGAATGGGAATAGATCGGTACGCAGATAACTGCTGAAGCCAGTTGCCCAGAGGACTGATTTGGCAAAGGCTTGTTCTAATGTAGGCAAGCCGCCTCCATCGCCGAAGCAGATGCGACCATCGCTAAACAGGTGGGCATCGTGGACATTGAACTTACCGGCGACTGCTGGAAACAAAACCATCACTTGGTATAGGCTGCCGTCGCTGTAAGCGAACATGGTATACTGGTCGCCGAGTTCGCTGGTAATGCTGTAAACCCAGCCTGTAACGCCACTGACGGACATTTCCTGGGTGTTGTTGGGGAGTTTTTGAGCTACGATTTGGCGATCGGCTGTCACAGTGGCTGCGAAGGTTTTCTGGGGAACGCGGGAGAGTTGGCGTTCAGTACCGGGTTGGGGGCGGAGGATGATGTTACCTTCGGAGTCTACAAACACGCTGCGATCTGTTGCATTGGGCAAGTCGGTGCCGCTTTGTTGGTTAGCGATCACGCGGTTTCTGACTTCGTTGAGATCTACTTGGTTGGTCATAAGTACCTCTGGATTGTTCTCTGTTATTGAGTCGTGTGGAGTTTTCAGTTTTATGCAGCGTTAGCCTGGTTTTGTTGGGGCTAGTTGCTGTGGAATCGCCTGATATTGCTTTATCGCTGGTGGGTGGGGGAGTTATGCGAAGTGGGGAGAATTTTTTGGGGTGCGATCGCTGCTGGCTGCGATGATATGATGGCGGAGTGGTAATTAATAGCGATCGGTTAAGCAATTTTGTGGCTATGATATGTCAGTTAAAGATATCTTTCACAATGCTGTTCGTTCAGCTTTAGAAAAAGAGGGATGGATCATCACTCACGATCCTCTTTTTATCAAGGTAGAGGAACTTGATTTTTTTATTGACTTAGCAGGGGAGAAAATTTTAGCAGCAGAGAAAGATGGCTTCTAAATCGCTGTAGAGATTAAGTCTTTTATCGGTGCATCAGATTTAGCCAGTTTTTATATAGCTTTGGGTCAATTTCTCAGCTATCGTTCTGCCCTGAGAAAAAAGCAACCAAATAGAATTTTGTATTTAGCAATAAACAAAGATGTGTATAACGATTTTTTCAGCAATCGTTTTATTCAAGAATTAATCGCTGAACATCAGCTCAAATTACTCATTTTTGATGCTATTCAACAGGGTATAATTTTATGGAAAGAATAGATTACAAACAATTAATCCAAACAATTTTGTCTCAACACTCAAGGAATGACTTGGATACTGAAACAGAAGTTCAATTACTTTTTGATATCGAGCGGGAGCATTATCATGTCGTTCATTTGGGCTGGGACGAGCAAAAACGGGTTTACGGCTGTGTGATTCACGTCGATATAAAAGATGGTAAATTTTGGATTCAGAGGGATAGAACGGAAGCAGGAATAGCGAATGAGTTAGTAGCGGCTGGAGTTCCCAAGGAAGATATTGTTTTGGCTTTTAAATCTCCTTATGTGCGTCAATTTACTGAGTTTGCACTGGGATAATAACGTCCAGATATTGCAGTTCAAGGCTTGAGCCTTTTATTCAAAGTTAGCTTTATCCCTAACTTTGAATAAAAAGATCCCACCCACGGCGGGATATGAGTTTGAGCCTCAAAAACTGCTCAAATTCTGTCCGAAGTATTGTTATAGCATATTCTGGTTAATAGATTTCTTCCAGCCAACTTTGAATCGCACTTTCTAAGTTAGGTTGATTAGGTAAAAACCCTCTCAAAGGTGGCTCAATTGGTTCTGATGTTATCCAAGCAATGTGCAAACCCAGGTTAGCATCGGCTATTTTGCGACAGCAGGTGATGAGTGTTGGATGAGGGGTACATTCATGTAGAATTAGGGCTAGGTGGCGTTTTTGCAGTTGGCGTTTTGCCGTGAGAATGTGGCGTTTGAGTTCGGCGAAGTTGTTGGCGGTGGGGATGTCTGCATCGGGTAGTGCTAGGTAGTAAATTTGGGTGCAGATTTCTTGGCAAATAGCGTTTATATCTGTTTCGTCTGTTAGGGATTGAATGTTGATAAGTAGGGGGTAAGTTTGGGGAGTTGGTTGTAGTTGAGAGAAGTTTGGGGTAATTTGGTTTTCGAGAGATTGAATTTGATCGTTTTGATTGTGTACAGCTTGATAAAAATCTTTGTAATTTATATTAAGCGAGCAAAGATATAAAAACTCTTTTACACAACTAGAATCCCGTATTATCTTATGTAAAGTATCCTCGCCTAATAAATTCGCTAATAAATCAATCAAATTAGGATTGTTTGTATGATTTTCTAATTCTTGATATAGAGTATAAACATCGTTATATGTACGTTTGTTGACAATTATAATTTTCAGCATTTTAATAACCTAATTTTTTATTTATTAATTGATTAATTTGGAAGAATTATGTCTGATCTTGTATCAACTATATATATCTGTCAAAAATTTTTGTGCTGCTTTTGTAGACCAGTTATTTTTATTATTCACCATATAATTAGTAATACAATATATTACATTTTTACGGTCAAGCATTCTCAGTAATTTTATTGCCTGCTCCTCGATAGTATCAAGATAGCGCTTTATTTGCGACTCACGGGAACGAGCATTAGCTCTCATTTTGGAATTTTTTTCTAGAGCTTTTGACATATCATAATCACTAAATCCATACTCAACAAGTTGTTCAACAATTTTATCAGTGAGATTACATTCTTTAAATTCCAAAAGGCTTTCGGCGGCTAAAAGATATGCCTGATCTTGATAAGCTCCATAGCACCCATCCTGAAACTCAACTAACGCTTTCATAAACTCTTCTTTCTTCTCCTTCTCCACATCCTCCCGCCCAAACCACAGCAAAATAACTTGTTTCCACTGCTTCTCAAAAATCCGATAAATTCCCAACCCAGGATTATCCGGTACATGATGTAAAAAATAACCCCAATCATCCACCCCCAACGCCGCAAAATACTCCTGAAAAGTGGGATGATAAAACGCATAAACCTGTTCCTCTGGCCTTTCCGCCGCCACACCAACCCGATTAATCCAACCCAACTGCAAAGCTAACTCACACAAAGGCTCATCCGTTTCTCCCAAAACCTCCCGCACCCAACCCTGACGCAACCGAAACCGCGACTCTTCTTGTTCCATTCCCCGCAAAGCTAACGTCGTCAAAGCTTTGTTTAACTCCCGTCGCTGCTGGGAAGTTGTGGGGAATTGCTGGCGCTTCCACTCATACACCGCCTCGGTAAACTGCGCGTATAAATCTGCCTGAGTTTTGGTAGTAAAATCTCCTTGACGGATGTGCCAAGCTAAACATAACAACGTCAGTCGCAAAGGATTTTTCACCGTATCTCGCAACCGCGCATTTTCTGATTCTGCTAACTTCTCGCACAACCTTTCCCCTAAATCTGACTGCTGAAAAACACTTCTAATAAATTGGGGAATTTGTTCCTCTTCATCAAAATCTAAATTGCGATAAACATCAAACTCAGCTAAAGCATTTTTCCCCGCATCCCACACATTATACCGACAAGTCAACACCACCCGCGCCTCAGCCATCCATCCCCGCAATTGGGATTTGATCTCATCCAAAGGATTACCCGCGCTCATCTCATCAGCAGCATCCAGTAATAACCAAACTTGATGATTGTTAAACAGTGTCACCAAATCTTGGCGCATTTGAGCCGTGACATCCGCTACATTTAAGGCAATTTTTAGCCACTTTTGCAGTAGATAATCTTCTAAACTGAATTTACCCAAATCCGCTAAGGAAACCCAAATCGGCACAACTTCAGTTTCTGCCAACACCCAATCCGCGATTTTTTGCAATAGCGTCGTTTTTCCCGAACCCGGTTCGCCAATAATGCCGATGCGTTTGCCTTTACTTTTATCAGTTTGTCCTTGCTTTAATACTTGCTCAAAAAACTCATCATTTTTAAATGTCTTGGTAATTTCATACTGAGTTTCCGCTCCGTATAATTGCGAACCTTTTTCCGGTATAATTTCTTTGTCACGTTTAGATGTCTGCTTTCTCTCCACTAAACCCAAGGGTACATAAACATCATCGACATTCAAATTCAATCCATCATTCGCCATCAGCGAATTACTGGTTAATTTACCTCGATCGGGTATGCTTCTGTGACACGCATCACGCCAATTAATCCCTGGTGCAATCCCCCGTAAGTCTTGCCAAGTCACGGAATTTTCTGCGGGATTTTGACAAATTACAGGCAACCAAGAAGCACAGGGAGACTCTTTTTCTACTCCATGCAACCGTTCCCGCGCTTCTCTGACAGCTAGATATAAAATATTACCGCTAGAAAAGGAACTTAAAAAATATTTCAAAAATTCTTTAGCTACAGAATCGGGTACAGGTTCCCGCATCGCGATGATTTGGGGAATCTGCAACTCGGCTAAATCTCTGGCAATTCCCAACCCATCGCAGGAATTAAAAATCGCTAACTGCAACCCTCTTTCGATCGCTTTTTTCAGAGCTAATTTTAAATCTTCAACCGTCAAACTTTCTTGAGAATTGATATACATTTTCCCGGTAGTACCATCAGGTTGACTGCTACTGTGTCCGGCAAAAAATAAAATATCCCATCCCCGATCGTCCCAAAGTTGCTCGTGAAATTCGTGGCTTTTTGGTTCAACCAAAAATACGGTTTCCGCATCGGGCAAACTATCCAAAAACTGCTTGTCTGCATTGATATCGAGGCGGATTCCAGTTCGAGGATCGGGGGGAGAGGAATCGCCTAAAATAGCCAATATCCTCACCTTAGCTTTGGGCTGCACCGATTTGTGAGCGCGATCGAATGTAGGGGAAGAAAGCGCCACTTCTGCAAAACGGTAACGTTCAACAAATAAGTCCCACAAATACCAAGGTAATCGCCGCAACTGGGGATTTTCAGTCTGGACAATTACTCGCACAGTCTCTCTGGTGTTTACCTTTTCCAGGAACTTCTCTTTTATGGGGCGAAATGTCTCGGAATTGAGCCAGTTATTTAACTCGTCTTTTAAAAGCTTGCTGTTTGCGATTAAATCAGTATCTGAACGGTTGCTGATTTGTGCTGGTTTTGGTGTCATTCTGCCAGACACCTTTTGGCGGTAATCTGACTGCCATCGATCGTACAATGAATCGATCGCAGATGCCGGGAGTTTTCCGAGGAAGGAGGTGTGAAAACCGCCCTCTTCCCACACCTGTAACGTCACGGGAAAACCCCGTTGAAAGTCTCCCTCTCCCAGACTCAAAACAACTAATTTACCCATGACTTACCCTTTACTCTCAGTTAGATAACAAAATCTTCCACAAGACTCGCATCGCCTAAAGCCACTTTAACACTAAACCGCTCCCCAGGCTCACCGCTAAATTCCAATTGTATCCAATTATCCGCTTGGCGCGATCGCGCTTCCAAAAACACCTCACCAGCATCATCCAATACAATCATCTGCACGTCGGGCGGCAAGTAAGTTTGACCGCCACCTGGTCTTAACTGTAAAAGGATATTCCATTTATTGTTTGATTCAGGACTTAAATAGACAATTAATGCGACCGGATGACCTACTAATTGAATTCCTAAATCTATCATTCTACCCCGTGCTTGAGCCGGGCGATCGCCTTCATTTTCTTCGGTTCGACTTCCCCCTCTAGCTGCTAACAAATTCACACCATGAACTTCCACTAATTCATCCAAAAAAAACCACAAGTTAGAAAAAATACTTTTAGTCAAACTCACAACTTTTTGCAGGGCAAATTCCTTCCCTATTCGGCGATTGTAAAGCTGTTCCCTCAAATCCTCAACAGCTAACAGCGCCCCCCACTGGGCAAAGGGTATCTTCAATCTAGGTGAATAAAGTGAAGGTTGACCCAAATCACCTATGAACCTTTCTATTTGGTTATGAGATAATGTCGGTAACGGTTGAATATCGGCTTTCTCGGCAGGACAAAGTTGCTGAGAAACCCAGAGAGTATTCAGGTTTTCAAACAGAGCCTCTACATCGAGGGAATAAGTGCGATCGCCCCCATCATACCTTCCCTCAGTTTTCAGTTTGCGATGGGTGCTGAAACCCCACACCCGCAACCATCCATCCTCCAAATTCACCTGCACAGCCAGATAATAATCCGCCGCCAATGCAGGAATATCCACCCATTCTTGAGGCACGGAAAATTCATCGGTATCGATGGTTTCACTGGGAATGATTACTAGGCGACTTTTGCCCAGATTCACGGCAAAACCAGTCACAAATTCCCACAGGTTTTCTGAGGATGCAAGTTGGACAGAGGTTTCGGATGCGGCTGAAAATTCAGGTGACAAAACTGCCAGGGTTAGCCGATTTAAGAAAGCCCGATGATGTGCTGCTTCATAGGAGTAATTTTGGGTTACAGGCCAAGCTGTTTTCTGTTCGCTTTCGGAAAACTCTAGCCAGAGTTGATGGGGACAGGCTAGGCTTAATTGTGCTAAGGTTAATGTCATTGTAATTATCTCCGTTCTAGTGTTAACAGGGCGTAGGGGGCGTTGGCTAAAAATTGTTCTACTAACAATGCTGATGACTTATCGATCGCGCTGAGAGAACAGGGTTTGAGTGCAAGATTTTGGTGCAACCAATTGTGTAATTCCGTTTGCAAAATTGTTTTAACTTGCACTAATTTTCCTTGCAATTCAGTTGGTGTTATGTTAAGATTGTGGGCGATCGCTCTTTCGTCTACTCTCTCACATCCATAGTAGTGGCACAACAGGGTAATTTCCAACTTCAGGGCTGGATGCAGCTTTAACGTGGTTTCCAAGAATTTGTACAGAATCGCGTTTTGGCAATACCAAGTCAGCCATTCATCAAGCAGAGTTGAGAGGCGATCGACATCTTTTACACTCAAGGTAACATTTGCTTGGGTTTGACTCCACTTCACCAAACTTGTTAACAGATATTTTTTGTAGCTAGTTAACTGTCGCGAAATTTTATATTGCTTGATGCCAAATTCTTTACCGATGTAACTTTGGTTAAACCCAGTAAAGCCATGTTCCAAGATTAACATTTTTCTGGCATCAGGAAAGTCACGAGAGAGGGATATGATCGCACTGGCTAATTCAGTTGTCATCTGTTGCAGGCGATCGCATTGCTCCATTTCTTGCTGTCTGTTCGATGCTTGCTGCTCGGATTGCTCAGCGGTTTCTAATTCTAACTCCGGGTTTTCTGCATCCAGGGAATCAAATTGAATGTGAGTAGATGCTCGCAGCGCCTTAACACAAGTTTGCAAGAATGCTTTGATTTCCGGCACTGTGAATGGTTGAATGGAGTGGGGGAATCGTTGTTCGGTGCAAAAAAGGGCGATCGCCTCCCATTGTTCCGCTGTTGGCTCCGGTAATCGCTGATTTATGCCTGCTTTAACTGGGGCATAAACTGCTAAAAAACCTTGCCAAGTTAGGAAGCAACGGGATAAATTTGGCTCTGGAATTCCGAAGTTTTGCAAAGCACTTTTCAGACCTTTTTTCGGGGTACTCCGTAGCAGTCCCCAGTCACTTTGCCTTTGTGTTGGGTCGTTTTTACGCACTTTGCTCATAATAGCGTCGCGCAGAGGCCGATAGAGATAGGTTTGGATTTGGCTTTGGGTGCGATCGAACTTAGTGCACAATTCTACCGCTCTGTCAACCATATAAAGTTTGGCAATTTGCAAATAATCTGCCAAAGTCAGCTCCGGTGTCTGGAAGGCGTCGTAAGTGGATTTCGCCGCCGAATAGCAAGCAACATCCACATAAGCAAGTAGATGGCTGAGTGCTAAGGAATCTGAGTTATTCTTAGCAGCTTGGTTGCAGAAATATTTCAGCAAAACAGTTTCATTCTTTAGCTTTGGAGCGGCATCGAGCAAGTCTTTTACATTTTGTCTTAGCCGAGGATACTGCACTTTACGAGGGTAGGGATTGACTTCATAAGAAGTCGAAAATCGAGCAATAATTATCTCTGTCATTCTATCTGTCATTCTAGTGACTACTCCCAGATCATTTTTGAGTGGCTGAAGTTATATCGATCGCGATCGGGCAAATTATGCGATGAGGAATTAGCCGAGGTTTTTGGCGGCGACTTCAGTTTGAGTAAGGATGGGGAGTTGGGGATTGGGAGGGGTATTTGGAGCAGGGGTTTTCCAGAAACCGGGCTATCTGGAGTAGGGTGGCGCATGAGTACCTCGTTGGGGGGCTGTATGGCTTGCTATATATGTATCGTGGGGAATTGGGAAAATTATGCAGTTTCGTTGGGAAGTTGTTTTTTGGAGGTGTTAGGGATTTTGGAGCGATCGCCATGTTGGGGGCACTTCGGCGGGGTTTTGACAGATAACCGGCAGCCACGAAGCACAAGGAAAGTGATTTTCTAGACTTTGCAACCTCTCCCGCGCTTCTCTTACTGCTAGATAGAAAGATTTACCGCTAGCGAAGGCGGTGAGGAAGTTTTTCAAGAATTCTTGTGCGACGCGATCGGGGACTGGTTCTCGAAAAACAATAATTTGCGGAATGTGCAATTGAGCCAGTTGATTCGCTAATCCTAAGCCGTCGCAAGAGTTGAAAATGGCGATTTGCAAGCCGCGTGCGATCGCGGTTTGGAGAGCATTTTTTAAATCGGGAATGCTGAGCTTATCAGTATCGTTGATATAAATATAACCAGTGCTGCCATCCATTTCGCTGGAAGTGTGGCCGGAAAAGCATATGATATCCCAGCCTTCTTCTGACCACAATTCTGCATCTAATTGTTGCCGACTGGGCGTAATAATCAATGCTGTTTCTGCATCTAACTGTCCTAGTAACTGTTTGTCTCGATCGACATCAATTCCTCTATCATAACCCAAAATTGATAAGATTCTGATTCTGTTTCTAGTAACAGCAGTTTTTAAAGTTCGGTCATAAAAAGGTGAACTTAAAGCAATTTCAGCTTTGCGGTAAGACTTGATAAAATCCCACAGATGCCAAGGGAGGCGGCGCACATTAATATTGTCGGATTGAATAATAAACTGTATTTCATCCGAACGGTTGAATTTCTCACGCAACATTCTATCTATAACTCCAAACCCCTCTGAATTGAGCCATTTGTTTAATAAGTCTTCTAACTCTTCAGCAATTTGATAAATCTCTATTTTAGAAATATTGCTAATTTGATTCTTTTGTTTTTTTATTCGATAGCTCAATTCCAGCCGATGATAAATTGACTGCCACTTTTCATAAAGTACAGAAATATTTGGCGCTGGTGGTAACTTACCTACTCCCTGGATTGGTAGTCTATCGCTCCCTGTCCAAATTTGAGCAATAACAGAAGGAAATCCTTTCTCTAAGTCCCCACTTGCCAGTGTGAGGACAACTAAATTAACTGCTGTTTGGCGTTCAGCTATAGCTTTAACTTCAGACTCGTTAACAGGAACATTAACGGCTGGCTTCGCCAAGACATCAAGAATTCTTTCCATCTGAGAATTTTGCAGAATTAGCTGCTGGCGATAAAGGATTATTTGCTGATCTTTGCTTTCTAGTTTAGCTTGATATTTTTCCTCTATGGCTTTGATGCCAAGTTCATAATATTTGGTAAATTCCCTATGAATCTTTTCTTTGTTACTATCTGGGGGAACGTTAACTCTAACAACTACAACTCCATCGCCTTTGTTTTCGATGCTTTGGATGGTGAGTTCGGTATCTTCATTCTCAACTTGCATTTGTTGGAAGGCAGGGATAAAGGCTTTCCAGTCAACGCCGTTGCGGAAAATTAAGTCAATATTAGTTAGAACAGCTTGGAATAATTTGGTAAAATCTCCTGGGGCAAATTCGCCACTACTGGGACGGCGTTCGCGGTCATCAGTTCCAGCTTTTGGAGATTCTAAAAGATAAATAAATCTACAATCGACATTATCCAAATTAGTGTTACTTTCTATATTCCATGCTTCAATACAAGCACCTGTGATTTGAGCGCTGCTGAAGTCAGTACCAATTGCTTCTGTGAGCGCTAAATTTGCCATTTCTAAATTCGCTTCTTGGAAAGTCGCCTCGCTGATATTTGAGCCTTTAAGATTAGCACCTCTGAGGTCTGCACCTATCAAATTGGCTCCTCTCAAATTAACGCCAACATATGATTTATATTGACCGTTACCAGTAACCAGTAATGTGCGAATGGATACAGGCTCTAAGATAGACTTACCAACTCTGGCAAAAAGCATTTTTTTTGCTTTATAGAAGAGAGTACGAGTTAGATTTGCTCCGATAAATTTTGTACATTTGAGGGTTGCTTGCGTGAAATTAGCATCAGTTAAATCAGCACAGCGAAAGCTGGTTCCACCCGTAGCAGCAAAGGCAGTAGCAATCTTCCTAATCAAGGCAAATTTTGGCTCTCCAACAGAGGCTTGCCAACCAATGTAACCACCAAGTAATACAAAAAGACTAGCTACAGCCCCAACTTTGATTCCAGCATAAACCAATGTAGCAAGCAAAGCTGCAATCAACGTCGCAACTCCAGCATAAGCGGCAGATGCTACCACAGCCCCAGCTAAAGCTAAGGCAGCCAATACAGTGCCACTTACGAACAGTACCACAGCGCCCGGTAAGCCGACTGCCACAGGCAATGTTGCAGTACCAGTCACAGCCATAGCTATGCCTACAATTGCAGCTACAGCCACAGCCCATATAGCTGCTTCCAAACCTTTGCGAATACTAGAAACAAAGAAAACAGCAAGTAGTATTAATCCGATCGCGGTGGGAACATTGATTAGCACATAGTAGATCCAAGCACTAGCGATCGCGGAAGTTAATCCCGATACTCTTGCTAGTAAAAATGAAACTATTACTAAGAAAATAGCCCAGTGATGTTGCAGTCCAGCTTTGGCATAACTGAAGTTAGCCCCTCTTAAAATCGCATTGCTAAAGTCTGCACCTCGAATGTCGGCGTAGCTAAAATTGGCTCCTGTTAGGTCTTGACCTTTAAAAGATCGTCCTCGCAGATTTTTACGGGAGAAGTCTTGACTCATATTTAGTCAAACAGAGATTGGGCAAGCAAGCTGTTATATAAGGAAATCTTCTATGACGCTAGCATCTCCCATAGCAACTTTGACACTAAAACTTTCTCCTGCTACACCACTGAACTGAAGTTGAATCCAATTATCAGCGTCTCTGGATTGGGCTTCTAAAAAGGTTTCTCCAGACTCATCCAGGACAATGAGTTGCAAATTAGGCGGTAAGCACTCTTGCTCACCAGTAGGATACAGCCGTAACAGTATGCCTAGTTCTCCTTCTGGGTTGAGAGCTACCACAACAACAAGGGCTACAGGGTTTCCTGCCAGTTGCATTCCCAGATTGATCGGCTTACCCATTCTCACATCATCTGCCGTCCGTCTTCTCGATCGAACTAGATGTGGGCTTCCCGCGCCAAAAATTGATTCGAGAGTCTGCCAACTTGCATCAAAGACATTCTCAAACCACTGGCTCAAAGGTACTGGCTCAAGTAAATGGAGGTACTGATGATAGTTATGGGCAATCTCTTGAAGTATGGGGCGACAGCTCCGGTCCCAACGTGAGTAAATCGTGATTGGGGGAATTCCAAATTTCTCTGCTAGTGCTGGTACACTTAACTCCGGTTTGTTTAGGTATCGTGCTTGAGCTATGGCTTGGCAGTTGCATTTTGAGCAATTTGCAGGATAACAATTTCTTAGCTTTCCCTCTGGATCTCTCTCTACATAACGTTTGAGAACTAAACTCTGCGTTTGGGATTCCTCTTGTTCCAGCCAATGATCGAGTGTCCTAGGATCTGGTAGCTGCTTTATAAAAGTAGTTTCTCCCTCTTCACCTGTTATTGCGTTATCTAGACTTAGAGGTAGCTTTCGGCTGCGGTACAAATCGTAAATATCAAAACGGAGAAATCTATTAACCCATCTGACAAAATTTTCTCGCAAAACAGATGCTGGGGCTTCATCTATTTTCAAACCAAGAGTCCCCATAAATCCATCAATTTTTTGCCGAATATCCTCTGAGCTTTGGTCTACAGCTTTTGAGTAGTCTGGGTGACGGTCTTGCCAAATACCTGGGAGATGTGGAATCAAGGATAGTAGATGCTCCAAAGCCTTTGTGTACTCTGGACTCTCAATAGGGTAGTGATAAAGTTTTCTGATGAGTTGGCCTAACAGTTCGTCCATAATCCTAAATCAGGGAAAGGGGGTAGTCCTAATCAAAGAGGATGTTCTCGAAAATTTTGGGAAAACGTCCTATCTGCAAGTAGTCGAGTTTAGTTCAGTAAATTATGCAGAAACCTCAGAAAAATTTGCGGTACTTTCTTGTGTTCCCGTGCCTGCATAGTTTTATACGGTTGGCATTAGCTATAGAGCGCAGCCAATGAACCTGCTCGGTATTTGGTATTTTTTGCTACAGTAATCGGGTTGGCGGTGTGAACTTATTCAGCTTTTTCCTCTCCACATCGCCTAAAAATTTATGCGAACTTCCCGTAACTGTCGATCGCGCTCCACAGTCAACAGCATTGTATCGGGGCTACCTTCCAAAAACCTCAGCAACTGGTCAATTTGTCGCAACCGGCTGCCGTTAACTGCCACCAGCCGATCGCCGCGTCTCAATCCTGCCACCGCCGCCACAGAACCCCTTTCCACCGACTCGATGGACAAATTAGAGCGATCGATATTCACCCCCAAACGTCTCGGAGAACCTGTCTCGGACGAATTTGTTTCCGGGGAACTTCTTCTAGCAATTACCTGTTGGATAAACCGTTGCGCCACGGGTGCGGAAGTTGCAAAGCCAATCCCCGAATTGCTGCGGCCGTCAGGACTCAAAATCGCCTTATTTACCCCAATTAATTGACCTTGAGAATTCAGCAACGGGCCGCCAGAATTCCCAGGATTTAAGTTCGCATCCGTCTGCAAATCTCCATTACGCCCAATGCGACTGAGAATTCCCGTTGTGAGAGTTCCCGACAGCCCAAAAGGACTGCCAATGGCGTACACCCGCTGACCTACTTGAATCCCTGAAGTTTCAGCTACAGGAATCACCGGAAAGTGATCGTTTGTTTCCAATTGAATCAAAGCTAGATCGTTAGCGACATCTGTTGCTAGCACTCGCCCCCGATAGCGATTACCATTACTGTTAACAACTGCCACTAAACCCTGTCTTGCACCCCGAACAACGTGTTCGTTTGTGAGCACTAAACCGTCGGCACGCACCACACTTCCCGAGCCAGAACTACCGCCAGCATTAATCGTCACAAATGCGGGCAGTGCCCTTTGATAAACTTGAATTCCCACTTGTTCCGAATCCCCACGAATAGGAGGTTGAGGGGAAGTTTGGCGGTTTTGAGCGAGGATGGGTTCAGCAGGAGAAATGGCGATGGGTAGAGGCATCGCAGCTTCTAGGGCGTCGGTACAGTATTAAAAGTTGACAAAAGTAGAAAAGGATGATAAGTGAATCTAGGAGCTTGTTAAATCCTAACAATCAGGAAAAAGAAAAAAACCCTATGCGTCCTCCCTTATGGCATCCTCCAATTGAGCTATCAGACCATGAAGCGTTGATTATCAAACGCATTAAACGAGCCAAGCTATTCACCTTCCTGCGACTTAACCGTTTATTCATCTTTAATGATGAGTTCCAAGAAGAACTCGCTACCATTTTTAAAGACAGCACCGTGGGTAATAGCCCAGTTCCTCCGGCACAAATTGCCTTAGCAATTATTCTGCAAGCCTATCTAGGGATTTCTGATGATGAAGTGATTGAAGAAATGCTAATGGATCAGCGTTGGCAGTTAGTTCTCGATTGCCTTAATTGTGAAAATCCCCCTTTCAGCAAACCGACTTTAATTAGATTCAGAAATCGATTAATTAAAAAAGAATTAGATCAACGTTTAATTGACCGCACGGTAGAAATTGCCAAACAAAAAGGTGGATTTGGCTCATCTCAACTCAAAGCAGCTTTAGATTCATCCCCGTTATGGGGAGCTGGGAAAGTCGAAGACACATATAATCTATTGGGTCATGCTTTGCGTAAGGCGGTGAGTGTGATAGCTGCTGTGCAGGGGAGGGAGCCAGCAGAAATTGCCCTGGAAGCCGGTGCACCCATCCTGAATAGTTCCAGCTTAAAAACGGCCTTAGATTTAAACTGGGATAATCCAGTAGAACGTCAAAATGCGCTCTTAATTATCTTAAATAGCTTAAATTCCGTAGAAGAATGGATACAAAGCCAGGCTAATTGTGATGACTTTGAAGCGGCTCAAGATTCTTTGTATGTTGCCCGAGTCATTGAATCCCAAAATGTGACTTTAGACTCTCAAGGAGTTCCTAATCTGGCTTTTGGAGTAGCCAAAGATCGTCGCATTTCTATTGAGGACTCCGATATGCGGCACGGGCGTAAAAGCCGGTCTAAAAAAATAGATGGATATAAACGCCATATCCTCAAAGATTTAGAGAGTGGTGTAGTTTGCGCGGTGGCGTTGACTCGCGCTAATACTCCAGAAGCCACTGCTACAGTTGACCTAGAACGTGACTTAAAATCTCAAAATATTCACCTAGCTGAGTTACATATTGACCGGGCTTATTTATCTAGTCATTGGGTTACACAACGAGATAATAAATTACAGATATTTTGTAAGGCGTGGCCTGTCAAAAATTCTGGACGGTTTGATAAAAATTCTTTTTTTCTTGACTGGGATACGCATTTAATTAGCTGTCCCAATCAGGTAAGTATCCCATTTGAACCCGGAAAAACTGTTCATTTTCCTTTGAGTGAATGTGCCATCTGTCCTCTGAGAGCCGACTGTACAAACAGTAAAAAAGGACGTAGTGTATCAATTCATCAAGATGAAGCCTTAATGCAAGAGTTGCGAGCGCGTCAGTCCACTGCTATTGGTCGCCAAGACTTGAGAAAACGTACTACAGTTGAACATTCTCTGGCTCATATTGGGCATTGGCAGGGGAATCGTGCTCGCTATATTGGACAGCGGAAAAATCTCTTCGATCTACGGCGAGTCGCTGTTGTCCATAATCTTCATGTCATTGCTCGAATGGATCAGGTTCTGCTAATTAAACCGGGCATAGAATCTAAGTCATTGACCGGGTAATTTCATACATCTGTTTTCTTGTCAACTCCTAATACTGTACCGACGCCCTAAAATTAATGTCGATTCAAAGGGATTGTCAAAGCGCGACTGGGCGTGGTGGCTAGAGTGGAGGATTTGGACGGTTTGCGCTAGTTCTCGATAGTTACTAACCGTGGCTTGATCGCGACCTTTTAAGCGTCGATTGTCTGGGATGCTATAAAGAACTGCGAGTTGCTCTCCTTCAAAGCTGGCGCAAGGCAAGTCGCCCGTCGCATCTTCAATTGTGCCCCATTTAAGGTTACTGCCCAAGGTCGGGCGCTGCTGGCAGAATTCTAGGACTTGACAACTCGGTGCGTAACGAATCAGAAATTTGTCTCCTAAATATCGGTTGTCTCCGATGGGTAGTGCAGCGAAGGGGATTTGGTGAAGGGCAAAATGAGGAACTATAATCAGTTCAGAAATTCCTTCTAAATGCCACAAAATCAGGTCATTCAAATTTAACTGTTTTGCGATTTCAGCTAGCATCCCAACTAACTCTTTTTTCCAAGAATCTTTATCCTTAACATATTGTCCTAACCAATTTTGGAAAATCCATTCGTGCAAAGCCTCAAATCCTAAATCAGCGCAACTTTGCAGGGTAATCTCGTTTTGCCGCACGACGAAGATCAAGGTGTCGCTAACAGTGGTGTAAAAGCTAATAATTGCTGTGGTGGGTTTGTCGATAAGCTGCTGGATGGATGGGAATTTGAGAGGATTGACTCGAATTTGACCGGCAAGCACTGGATCTAGGCGGCGGAGTTGTTCCCAAATTAGGAGTTTTTCAGCTTCAAGATCGGCTATTGTTTGATTGTAAGCTGCTAGGGCTGCGCGGCTGTTATCAAGTTTGCTGCTATCAAGTTTGCTGCTATCAAGTTTGCTGCTATCAAGTTTGCTGTTATCAACAAAGTCGTTGCTAGGTTGATTGCGCCCTCGTTCCCGATCTATTTGCTGCTGTAGCCGTTCAAAATCCTGTAAATACTGTTGAATTTCAGCAGGAATTTCTGCACTTGAATAGAGGTCATTGCTTGCCATTAAGTCTACAAGGCGTTTAGAGCGCGATCTCTCTACATATTCAAGAGCTTTATCTAACTGTTTGTTATTGATGCAAGCTTGCACGATGTTTGCGTAAATGTCGATCGCCTCTTCCAAAATTTCTTGGCGGCGAAATTCAGAAGTTGCCCAAGTACGGCTAATTTCAACGGCTTCAATCGCGTTACTGTATCCCTCAATGGCTAATTTCCAATCTTTCATTCCAAATGCTATTTTTCCAAGAATTTCTCCAGCGTTCAAGCATTCAAATGGAAAAGCTGTTGGCGTGCAAACTGTTAAAGCAGATTGATAACAAGCTATCGCTTTTTCGCGTGATTCAACCATCAAGTAACATTTACCCAGATTCATTTGAGCCATAGCCCACTCTCTAGGAAAATCATCGGGGTTAAAGATTTGTAAAGCAGCTTGATGGGCGGCAATAGCCATTTCTAAATTCTCATTTCGATCGCCCTCAAGTCGATGCACGTAAGCGTTGCCCAGATTCGTCTGCACTCCTGCCCAACCTGAAGGAAAAGCGTCTTGAGTATAAACTTGCAATGCTGCTTTGTTAGCTGCGATCGCCTTTTCAATATTTTCTACCGGATCGCCATGAAGTCGGTAGCGGTAAGCAGAGGCAAGATTCATTTGAGTTTGCGCCCAAAGTTCCGGGGAATCTTCGCGGGTGCGGAATAACAGGGCATTTTCATAACAGGCGATCGCTTGTTCCAAGTTTTCCGCCTTGTCGCCGCAAATGCGATCGCGGTAAATAATACCCAAATTGTTTTGGACTTGAGCCCATGATTTCGGATTTGTTTCGCGGGTGTCAACTTCCATTGCTGCAAAACAAGCGGTTCTTGCCAATTCTGCATTCTCTAATTGATCTCCGCGAATTCGGTTGCCATAAGCAAGAGCTAATATATTTTGAATTGCTGCCCACATTTCTGGAAAGGATTCGCGGGTATATACTTGTAGAGCATTTTGACAGCAGGCGATCGATCTTTCTTGATTCTCGGCCCAATCTCCTTTAAAGCGGCGGTGATAAGCATTGCCAAAAAACATCTGACAATCTGCCCACATTTCTGGAGTAGATTCGCGGGTTAAGACAGTAGCAGCAATTTCATAACCTGCAATCGCAATCTCTAAATTGTTAGCTTGATTTCCTTTTTTAAATTCATGGATGCACAGGCTTAAACCTATAATGCCAGCAGCGATTTCTTTTTTCCCTTCTGGTGGCACTTCAGATAGCATAGCAGACGACTTATCTCGCAACACCTTAATAAAGTATTCATCAAGTCGATCTTGGTTAGCTTCAAGCACAAGGTTAACTTCTGGCAGTCCCCTGAAAAAATGCTTGCCGAATCGTTCTGCATTTGTTTCCACCAATCTGTCAACGATGTCGAGTCTATCTGGGTTTGTTTCCACCAATCTGTCAACGGTGTCGAGTCTATCTGGGTTTGTTTCCACCAATCTGTCAACGGTGTCGAGTCTATCTGGGTTTGTTTCCACCAATCTGTCAGCGGTGTCGAGTCTATTTGAGTTTGTTTCCACCAATCTGTCAGCGGTGTCGAATCTATTTGAGTTTGTTTCCACCAATCGATCGACAGTTGGGAAATTTCTTTGACTTTCGTCAAGAGCTTTGAATAATTGAAACAATAAACGATCGCGAGTTTCCTTTTGGATCGCATCCCACTGTTCTGGAAATTTTTCTTGGGTAAAAACAGCAGCCGCAACTTCGTAGCCTGCCTTAGAAATTTTCCAGTTGTTCTCTTCATCACCTTTATCAAAATGTTGAATCAGTCTGCAAAAACTGAGAATTGCCGCTGCTATATTGATTTCTTCGGCTGGTCCCAATGCAGGAAAAAATAATTTTATAGTGTTTAATCTTTCTACTAAACTATCGTTGAGTTGCTCTAGGTTATCTTCTAGAAGTTGGTAGAAAGCTTGCGGATTATTTTCGTTTTCTACAACTGTTTTTAAAGCTAGATCGAAAAACTGCCCCAATGAAGTTATTTGCTGGAGTTGAACATTTTGTAAGAGGTCTAAAATAAAAGGAGAGTCTGAGCGTTCGGCATATTCTCTGGCTTTTTCGCGCTCTCCACAAGCGAGGCAAAGCGTTACTATTTGTATGTAAGCAGAAATATTTGCAGGAACTTCTAGATGTAAAGATTCATAATTTCCCCAACGGCTGAGTATCTCTACAGCTTCAATAACCTTTGCAAAACATTGAAAAGCTTCCGCCTTTTGGCCAGCAGCCAATGTTAGCTTGCCCAACTCAAGTCCGGTTCCGATGCACTCTCTAGGGAATGAAGCAGGTGTAAAGACTGTTAATGCCGCTTCAAAACACGTTAAAGCGTCAGCAATTTGTCCCAATTTGCGGTAAGCTTTTCCCAAATCAGACTGGGTATTAGCCCATCTTTCTGGATAGGTTTCGGGAGTATAAATTTGTAAGGCTGCTTGATAAGCCGCGATCGCCCTTTCCAGATTCTGCGTTTTATCTCCTAAAATCCTTTCGCTATAAGCAGTGCCGAGGTGCCATTGACTGCTAGCCCAATCGGCATCTGTGCGAAGTTTTAAGGCAACTTGATAACAGGCGATCGCTTTCTCGAAATTTTGCGCTCGCTCTCCTTCAACTCGGCGAGTGTAAACAACTGCGAGGTTATTTTGCAGTCTTCCCCAAAGTTCAGGATCTTGATCGCGGTTAACAACTTGCAAGGCTCCTTCAAAACAGGCGATCGCCTTTTCTAAATTCTCAGATTCATCTCCGACGATTCTGTCACTGTAAACAAGACCGAGATTATTTTGCACCATCGCCCACTCTTGGGGAGAAGTATCGCGAGTGAAAATTTGCAAAGCATTGGTGCAAGCGGTTAGGGCTTTTTCAAGGTTTTCGGAGCGATCGCCTCTGGGACGATGGCGGTATGCTGGGGCTAAATCAGTTTGGATTTGCACCCACACTTGTGGGTCAGCCTCATAAGTTAAAATTTTGGCAGATCCTTCCAAACCTGCGATCGCAATTTCCAGGTTAATTGCCCTATTGCCCAGTGGAAACAGCCAGAGCATTTTGCAGAAAGATATCAGAAAAAGTGCGATCGCTTTTTTGAGTTTTGGCTCGGACTTCAGGAGCGTACTGTCTATCCACAGACAGAATTGCCACAAAAAATATTCATTCAGTTTGTCTGAGTTAATTGCTAGTATCTGGTAAGCAGTTTGCTGGTTATTTATGTTACGCAGAATTGTCCGCAATACTTCCCACAAAAAAGCCGGAGCTTTAACAAAATTACCTGTTACTGGTGAGCCATCTGCTCCTATGTAAGACCTGTATAAAAAATCAGCCAAATCGATTAACAAATTAGCACCAGAAAACTCCCCCTGTGCTACCAGTATTGTCACTACCATTTCCATCATTTCCACCAAGCCAACATCCACCAAGTCCGGGTGCTTCCTTAAAATCTTCAGTTCCTTACCGCGAGGACATTGGAGGATCTTTTGAATTAGTTTGAAATAAGCTGTCTGGCGTTTTGTCGTTTGGGGAGTTTTTTTCGGGCCGAATCCTTTTGCCATATTCTTTACAGGTTACGAAGGGGAGACTACATATACACATCAGCCATCCGTTCCAAAATTACGCAGCATCCCTCCATATTTCTGCTAACTTTTCCAGCAGTGCTTCGGCTAAATCTTGTAAATCAGTGTCGGCGCTATCTACACTTTCACGAGTAAACTCCCCTCCTGCGGCACTCCCAGCTAACATCTCTCCCCCTGCGTACCGCCACTCGTACTCCTCACAAGTTCGATAAATCCGCTCCAATTGGGCAACAATATTGCTCTGCGATCGAGTTTCTACCCGAGCTCGCACTTGTACGGCCACCGGATCGTCTGTCTCTAAGAAGGCGATCGCTTCTTCTAAACGACTAATCTGTTCAATTAAAGTGTCGATCGGCATCAGTTCTGCTACTGCTATTTGTTGCCGTGGATTTGAGCTATCTAAGCTGGGAACAAATCCCAATAGTTGCACGGAGTCAAGGCGATCGCTAAACTGTACTCCCACATATCCAATCCGATTTTCTATTACTTCGTCGGGCAGAAAAATGGCTGTTTCTCCGGGTAAAACTGGGCGGCATTCTAAGGAGCCAATGCCAGTAATTACCAAGTCAGCGACATTAGCTAGCGCCGTTTTTGCTGGATTGAAGCTATCGGAAGAATTAAAATCAGTTTCGATTTGCAGCCATTTTAAATAACTGTGAACTGCGTAAACTGCCAGTGCATTCAAGTAAACTCGTTTTCCTTTTTGGACTGTACTTTGAGCCGCTGCCAAATGTCGCGCCATTTCATGAGCTTTTAACTCTATTGGTACTGTTAACAGAGGTAGTTCTGCGATGTTCATGGTTGTGGTTCCTGTTTATATCCTAGAGTGCGGGCTATTTCTTGCAACGATGGTTCGCATTTTCTCTTCCAGTGAGAATTCAGAGTTGTGTACTTAACGTTTAACTCTTCTGCTAAGTCTTGAAACTTGTCAGGAGGGTCTTTTAACACTCTTCTTTTGCTGAGAAATTGGCAGTTGCACTCCGGGTAAGAGCGAGGGTAGCTATTTTTTAGCTTGCCTTCTGGATCTTGCTCTATGTAAAGTTCTAGTTGGAGACCAATTCGCTGAGTGGTTTCTTTCTGAGCAATTTCGATCATGCCATCCAAACCGCTGAGCGTAGGATCGGGGAGTAGTTCGAGCCGAGTTGTTTCTCCAGCATCCACCGCGATCGGAGCATCTAAACTAATTGGAGCATCTTTGTCAGGAGAGTACAAATCTTTAATTCGCCAACCCAGGTAGCCGTTGATCCAGTTGACAAAACTTTTTGAAACAGAAGGTGATCGCGGCTCAAAATTAGCAATCTCGCGACTAACCCATTGAAAAGTACGATTGAGGGCTTCAGGATAATCTTGATGGTCTGATTTTTTGACTCCTGGTAGTTGCTGAATTTGCAATAACAGCTTGTTCATGGCTGTTCGCCATTTTCTACTTTTAGCTGGGTTGTGGCGCACCTCTGCAATTAGAGCGCTTAACCGTCCATCTAGGTCATCCATGCGACTTTTTTGAGGAGCAAGTTAGTTTGTTTATTAGCTATGAAAATTCGCGATCGTGCGAAAATCCTAAGCTATTTTCTCATGTGGTTGAGTTCTTTGTGTGCGTAAATTCTTGCCGGGAGGAGGCAAGAGGCTATTTCCACGCGAATTATTGCAACTGAAGCAAGCTAAACGCAGGTTGGAAAGCGCATTAGATCCGCCCCGGCTTTTAGGGAGTAAATGTTCGATGGTTCTTTCAGATTTCTGCATCGACTTGTTGCACCAGTGGCAGTGATTTCCGTACAGTTCCAGAAGTTGGCGTCTCTTGCTGCGTCTTGAAGCTGGGGACATAAAGCTTTGGGAGCCTCACGGCTGTTACGTGTTCATTTACGTATCAGCTCCCTGCTAAAAATTTACGCAGCCATAATTTAAAGTCTACTGGTGCCTTTCATCCCTGGACTTTAGTCTCAGGGTTTTCAGGCTAGTTTTTGATGATTTTTCTTTATTTTGGTTGGTAATCAGAAGACTTCAGTGCCCAAGCCAAAAAGCGTTCTGTGTAATACAAAGCCAGTTGATTGCTTACACCATTAAAAACCGCATCAAAAGCGTGTTCAGCCCAAGGAATTTCGAGCATTACCGCACGGTTTCCAGTGGCTCGTAATTGTTCATAGAGAGAGCGTCCAAACTTGGCCTCAACTATATGGTCGCGACCTGCATAAACCAGCAGAGAAGGGGGAAGGTTGGGTTTAACATAATTGATGGGAGAAGCTTGACGGTAAAGCTCTCCTAATTGGTCGGGGGTTCCTCCCAGAAAGTCACGCAGAATGGCTCGGACGTTTAGGGGGTCGGGAAAAGGTGGATCGTAATATCCCCGAAGCAGGTTATTTGGCCCGTAGTAATTCACTACTGCCCGAACTGGAACTGTAGTTGAACGATAAGCATAAAGTGATGCTAAATGGGCACCGGCTGACCTTCCCATCAGAGCAATTCTGTTAATATCAATGAACCACTCATCGGCATGGGTTTTGATATACGATAGAGCGGTTTCTACGTCCTCCAACTGAGCTGGAAACCGATACTGGGGAGCATGGCGGTAATCAATTGCTACTACGCAATAGCCCCTCGCTGCCATGTAGCGGCTAAATTCCTCATTGCTATTTGGAGTGCCTCTTTGCCAAGCTCCTCCGTAGAGGATGACGATCGCCGGATATCTACCAATTTGCATCGGCCGGTAAACGTTGAGTTGCAGTTTCACTCCATCCGGGTTGGCAAATACAACGCCTTCATTCGTGCGAACTTCCCGCAGGGGAATTCCCCGGAAGGCATCTGCTAGGATAAACGGTTGTTGTCGTCGCCCGGCCTGTTCAACTTGAGGAACCGCTGCTAAATAGTTTGTCCCTAAAACTGCTTGAACTTCGGCCGCCATCCGTGCATTGGCTGCTGGGAACTGTAGCAGGGGGATTAGGCTGAGGATCAGGGCAAGCAGGCTACAAACCAGAGATGTGTTGTAGAGCCAGCCTTGTTGTCGTCTGAAGATGGTTAGCAAAAGGGCGATCGCATTAATACCCACAAGCCAAGGGCTAATTTCTGGGGCTCCCACTGCCAAAGGAAACAGGGACAGTGTGGGCGCTGGTACGATGACCCAGAGGCTGAGAAATAATCCAACTGCACTCATAAAAGAAGGGAACAGCGAGACTAGAAACGATACCAATGAGACTAGCTTTTTGCCGTTATTTTTAGGTCGCACAGATTTTTTCCCAAAGCCAGATTTTTAATTATTACGCCGTAAGTCCCCACTAGAGTACACTTTAAACCCAAGAGCTGCTGAGGGGCTGATATTCATAACTTGAAAAGGGGCGAAAGTCATTATAGCATTGAGCAGTTATATTACACAGCAGGCGAAACTGGAGTGGTGTCGGCGGTAGATTGACTTGCTCTACGCGCACCTCTACTAAACTGGGATTCCTCAATAGAACTTCAAAAATCTCACTATTCAAATATCGCGGACAATACCCAACAATGTGGTGGTCTTCTGTATTTAAAGTCAATGCTTTAGAATCATAATGATTTTGAAATTCGTGAGCTAACCACAAATTTTCTCCAGGTTCTAAACAGTTAATTCGCTCAATCGCACATTGTGGTAAGTAGCGCAGTCCGTGCAAGAAAAAGTGAAGGCGATACCGCCCTTCTGAATCTGGCTCAGGAATAGGAAAAACACTGAGCGTGTCTGTTTCTCGCCGCCCACCGCTGCGGGCTAGCATGGCAATTGGATCGCTTTCATTTTGAGTCAGATTTAGCCAGTGAATAAAACTTGGGTAATCGGGGCGATTTTTCGGCATCAGCCGATTAGCAAATACGGGAAATAAGTAGGTTGATGTATATACTTCACCTAAGCGCGGAAACGAGGGCAAGGGTTCAAAACCGCACTTCTGTTGAGCTTCTAAAACGCCTTGCGTGTAGGTAAATTGGTAGTTGGTTCCGTCAAATGTTAGCCTGCCAATGGGAAACCAGGAACGGCTGTTTGGATCTTGCCAAGCCAAAAAAAGCGTTGAGTGTGTTTTCACGGTAGCGTTTTCCTCAAGTTAAGCAGTCTGTGTTGATTGAATTCAAGAATTTTTTGGGCAAACTCGGCTGCAATCGGTGAGATACGAGTGTTAGGAATTCGATTAAAAATATCTAGTAGATTCGCCTTTGAAATACTTTCAAGTCGCTCAATCCATATATGCGCTGCATTCGGATAACAACGTGCAGCGCAGTCAAATACATCAAGAGTTTTGAGGGGCTTTTTGTCATCAACGTTGCCATAAAACGCTGAGAAACATTTGTTAGCATAAGCGTCTACTGAGCGTTTGTGCCTTTGTTCATCTGAGAGGTCGCGCCCCAGACTGGAAGCATGATCGTAACTTGGTGCTAGGTGTGCTGTTTTGGATGTAGGGGACGCTAGATTTACTGTTTCAGATGCAGTGGGTGCTAGATTTACTGTTTCGGATGTAGTAGGCACTGCCTTATTTCGGACGACACCCCAGTTTTCGTGGTGGCGATCGCCATTGCCTATCCACGCATCTAACAGGAGATAGCCGACAAAGACTTCTACAGCTTTTTGGATGCCACTGGGTACTGTGCAACCAATAGGTAAATTCACAGATTCATCAGAGATAATTCTCAACACTAGATCAATTGTATGTTGTGACAGGTTGTAGGTTGCAAAGGTGGGGTAATTTGGCACGATGGGAGTAAGAAGTTCGTTACCATGAACGAGGGTGCCACCGTTAGGCAAAAAGTAAGAAGAGACTACACCGAGATTCCCCTCACTCGTGGCGGCCAGTTCATAATTAGCATGAGGAATTCCCAGTAATTCGCACAATTCGGAGGCCACTTTTTCTGCCCAATCTTCGCCTAAATCAAGTCTTGCTTGTTTGTACAGACAGCGGCCGAGTTCTGGGTGTTCAAACCAAAACTTATACTTGCTCCCCATTGCTTCCTGATTAGAGAGTTCGTAAGCTTGAGGGGTGACAATAATGATGGGGAATTCATCGGACATAAATTGGAGAACCTATTTCTTTCGCCGTACTCGCAGTTGACAAATATAGCAACCGCTTTCGTCGGTTAGAACACAAAGTCCGGTAGGGTTCATGAATGACCCCTACCTTGTGCTAACCCGACGCTCATCTTTCAGATAGAGCGCGGGACTTCCCGCGAGTTAGTTAAAATCAGCTTCAATTTTCCAATCCCTCACCCACCAATGCTTCCAGTTCAGCTAACAGCTTCTCTAGTTTCTTTTGCTTTTTGGGATCATCCCAAACCTTAGACTTTTTAACTCGCTGCAAAGCTGCATCTACGCGACTTTTAAGCGATCGATCCGGTGCAGTCGCCTCCCCCGTATTTTTCGCTTTTAAATCGGCAATGCGCTGTTTGATTTGAGTCAGAGAGAGGTCGAGAGCGATCGCCTCCTCTAGTAATTGCGAGCGATCGTCGAGATCCTTAACTCGGGCGATCGCTCTGGCTTTGGTATACTCAATTCGTCCTTTCCGCAGCGCTCCAATCACATCATCTGGCAGGTTCAGCAAGGGGAGGCGATTGGTTCGGAAGCTCTCTGGAGTGTACTTCCCAACGAGTGCAAATATATCGATTACTATTTGCCAGTCCGAGCTGTGGATAACGTTATCCACACCCGTGCGTTCCGGGTGCGCGGCCGCTCCTAGCAAAGCAATAACTGACGAGGAGGTAGAGTTCAATTTCATTGCCAGCAATTGCAGAATTCCCTCAGTTTCCTCAATCGCATTCAAATCTTCCCGCTGCAAGTTCTCCAGCAGTGCAATTTGCAGAGCCTCTGTGTCTGTCAGTTCCCGAATTACGACAGGAACTTCAGTCAAGCCTAACGACGACGCGGCTCGATAGCGCCGTTCTCCCGCTACCAATTCGTACTTGTTGCCATCTATGGGGCGTACCAGGAGCGGTTGCAGAATTCCTAGCTGCTTGACTGACTCCACCAGTTCTTGCATAGCTGTCGGCTCGAAATAGCGGCGTGGCTGCTGCTGGGGCAAGACAATTTTGTGTATTGAGACAAGTTCGGATGCGGCATCTGCACTGTTGCTGGTTCCTAATAGAGCCTCAACCCCTTTGATTTGATAAGGCTGATTGTCGCGCTTTTGATTCATGCCAGAGCTAAGAGTCCTTGTGCAATAGTATCGAGTACGGCGACGGCTGGATGTTTTGGATTGTACACGGCCAGAGGTACGTGTTGCTGTGACGCATCGGCAAAAGCCACAGTCCGAGGCACAGGGGGGTAAATCGCACCAATCTTCTCCAGAGAAGTAGTAATTGACTGCAAACTTTGAAAGGCCTGTACAGTACGGGTATCGTACAGCGTCGGAATCACTCCAGCAATCTGCAATTTCCGATTAGCGCGTTTCCTGACGCGAGCAATGGTTTGCAACAGCAATTCGGTTCCTTTGAGAGCTTTATATTCAGTCTGAATTGGAATTAAGACATGAGTGGAGGCAACTAGGCTGATATAGGATAGGATGCCGAGCGAGGGAGGGCAGTCTATCAATATGAAGTCATAGTTCGAGCTCAGGGGGTCAATGACTTCTTTTAGCCGACTATCTCTCATATCAGCCACCACCAGTTCCAACTCTGCTCCGCTCAAATTAATATTGGAAGGAAGCAAGTCCATGTTGTGAAGGTTTTTGCAGAGCACCGCTTCAGAACCGTTCATAATAGACTCGTAGACAGTCTCCTGTAACTCAGATGGCTCCAAGCCCATGAAGGTGGTAAGTGAGGCTTGGGGGTCCATATCTACTAACAAGACTTTTTGCGAACGCTTGGCTAAATGGTAGCCTAAATTCATTGTCAAACTGGTTTTGGAGACACCGCCTGACTGGTTGAACAGCGCAATAATTTTGCTCATCTATTTTTAAGCACGCTCTGAAACGTGTTGATTAAACAATATTAGTGGACTGCGGCTTATTGTAGACTAATCCTGGAAAGAACTTTGAGAACCGCGTCTGATAACTAACTGCGATCGCAGTTAGCACTGAGCAGAGATGTTCAGCGCAGTCCCTACCCATAACTTGGATTTTGGTGGGGTTCATTCAAAGGTAGTGTTGAGTCAAATCGCTGATAATATCTAAGCTCATATTGTCAACTAATTTAGTCAGAGCCGCCGCAATTTGCTTCTGCGACAGCTCCATTCGCTCAATCAACAGCCTTACCGCTTGCTCGTCTCCACAAGCGGCTGCTTTATAAAGCTTCTCAATCGACTCCCTCGGCAATACAGACAGCGACTCAGGAGTCAGTTGCATAACAGGCTCATCCTGTTCAGACTTCCTTGGCGACTCCTCTTCATAGATATAGCGAACTCCCAAATGAAGCGCCATCTTCTCAAAAATTACTGTTTCTCGGAACGGTTTGGCAACAAAATCATCAAAGCCATTCGACAAGGCAAGTTCCTGGGTTTTAACAAAAGCATTAGCGCTCAAAGCAATAATTTTAGTGTTAGAACCGTCAGGCAAAGCTCTAATTTTTTGAGCAGCTTGAAAACCGTCTAAAACAGGCATCCTCAAATCCATCCAAATTAAATCCGGCTTGTACTTTCGCCACAATTTAACAGCCTCAATTCCGTTATCCGCGAACCACACAAGAAAGCCAGCCGACTTCAATATCTGAGTTAGCAGCAACCGATTTGCCGACTCATCGTCCGCTACCAAAATGCGATATATTTGTTGGTTCGATGCCAACCCCTTCACTCGTTTTTGCGGCTGTCTGTCATAAATTTCGCTCTCAGTAGCATGACTGACTTTAATGTAAAAACTAAAAACCGTTCCTTTCCCCACAGAACTTTTGACCTTAATCTCGCCACCCATCAGCTTCACAAAAGAGTTACTGATTGGCAATCCCAAGCCCGTTCCCGTTTGCGATTTCCTGCCAGCTTCAGTTTGCACGAACGGCTTAAACAAACGGCTAACCTCATCAGGCGCAATGCCTGGGCCTGTATCCTTCACAGAGAATTGGAGAAAGAATTTGGGTAAAGGTTTTTTAGCCATAGACTGAAGGCATTTTACAGTCAGCTTCACCCTACCCGCCTCAGTAAATTTAACAGCATTGCCCAACAGATTAATCAAAACTTGGCGCAGCTTGCTTTCATCAGTTCGGACGTATTGCGGTACATCTGAACTGCGTTCAAAAACAAGTTGCAATCCCGACGATTGAGTTTTGAGTTGGAACATCCCTTCTATGTCCGAGAGCAAACTGTACAGGTCAAAAGCATTTGATTCGAGGGTAATTTGACCAGCTTCAATCTTAGACAGCGACAAAATATCGTTGATTAGTTTCAACAAATGCTCGCCACTGCGATTGATAATATCTAAACTCGACTGCTGTTCCGGTGCAGTTTTTTTAGAGTGCACAAGGAGGTGAGCAAAGCCGATAATCGCATTCAGAGGCGTTCTCAGTTCGTGGCTCATATTAGCCAGAAAGGTACTTTTAGCGCGATTGGCACTTTCGGCGGCAATTTTAGCTTGTTTTAGTTCCTTTGTTTTCTGTGCAACTTGCCGTTTTAAATCGCCAGAATATTCTTCTAGCCGCTGGCGAGATGCTTTTAACTGGGAATTCATGCGCTTGAAAGCACAGGCTAGGGCTTCGAGTTCGGCAACGCCGCTACCTGAAACTGTTGAGTCGAAGTCGCCGCCAGCTATCGCCTCTGTTGCCGAAATTAACCGCAGCAGCCGCTGTTCTATTCTTAGGGAAATGGACAGCAAAAGGCAGATAGAAAGAACCAAAGCCAGCAGCACGAGCAAAATAGTGTTGCGAGTATTGGCCTGAACTTTTTCCGTGAAGTCGGTTTCGGGTACAACTGCTACAATCAGCCAGTTTAAGCTTGAAGAGTTTTCAAAAGGTCTGACTTGCAGTAAGTATCTAGAGTTGCTGGCAGTAAAGTTAAGATTTTGGCTGCTGTTAATAGCAGCGAGGCTGCCATAATGTTTAAGCAAATACTCTGTTGAAAGCTGGATTACTTTTTGTTGTTGCAGAGCTCGGGCGCGAACTCGCTGCTGGGAGTCAACAGAAATAGACGGTTTTGGTTCAGTTACCTCGTTCCAAGCAACTAAATGCCCCGAACGGTCTAAGATAAAGGCTTGACAGTTAGGGCTGATGTGGAAATCGTGCAAGTTGAATGTTGAGGTTGGGGTGGGAAAAGCAGGATTTGTTTTTTGTTGACGGAATATTGTTTTTGGAGAGTCTGACCCATTTCTTTTCCCATTTGGTTTGATTGTGACTCCGGCTGTTTGACTTGGGGGAAGTTGGTTTACCGAACCAGTTTGCATTTTTTTATAAGTCCCTTCTCCTTTCCCAACCCCAACCCCTTCTTTTAAGTAGTTGTCAAGGCGGTCAGAGATGCGGCTCGTTGCTTCTGCCAATAGCTGTGCAACTAAGTCATTCATTGTCTGCCGCCCTGTTTGAAAAGAAAGCCATCCGGTCAGACATAGTAAAGTCGAAATCAGGAGAGCGTTGGGAACTGTAAGCACAACGCGCAGCGGGAGGGCAGACTTTTTTTGAACTGAGCTTTTTGGGCTGAACATTGGTTGAAAAAAGGAGTGGGGAATGAGGAAAAAAACGTTCTTCCGAGAAAGTATTACTGCCGAATTGTTCCACAAACAAATATTTAAAATGTCAATTCACAACTCATAATCAAAGCTTCGCGTTGAGCAGGAAGTAGAAGAATTCTGCTATTTTCCCTTACCATCCCCGCTCGCTTTTGTTATGCTTTTTGACTAATCGCTATTTATAGCGCAGCTTCAAACCAACCTGAATCAGTCAAAAGCTATAAGTTCTCAGAGCGAGCGGTTAGCGACACAGGCTCCCGCCTGACTCAGCGCGGGCAGTATGGAGGAGATGATTTGCATCTCAACTTTTCGATAATCGGATGGGTAATAGGAAGTTATGAGATTGCCGAGAGCCTCCCCCCAAGCGCTCTTCGGTTATGAGTTATGAGTTGGACTTGCATAGCCAAAAAGTTTACTAAACTTAGTCATACTTAACTTGACTGGTTAACATTCTGGGCGGTACGATCAAATCATTGCCGAAAAAAAGGCTTAATTATCTGGGAAAGTAAACCACAGCGCATCTCAAAACTGACCAGCCTGTTACAAGGTCGAACAAATTCTCTCCCATTCCCCATTCCCCATTCCCCATTCCCGTTACCTATTCCCGTTACCTATTCCCGCAGCTCCGGCTCCAATCAAAAAGCAGAGCGACTATTAAGAAGCCGAGTAGTTCGGGCTGTTGGCGGTTGTGGCTGTTGAAATCTTGTTCCAGGGTAGTTGAATTCTTCTCGTGCAATGCGGCTCAGCTCGACAATCACAGACAAGTCTACTCCGGCTCGTGCAGCAGCATCGGCCGCCGATAGATTCTGATTTCTTACCAGAGCTAAAAATTGTCGCACGCTGTAGACTACTGGGTCGTTGGCTGCTGTGTAGCCTCTTTGAATGGCAATTAGCAATCCTTTTTCAACATCTGATGCTGCGGGGGCGCGACCTCTATCAACGTTCACAGTCGGCTCCATTCTCGGAGTTAGGGGAGCAATGCGAATTCCTAAGTGTTCTGGTTCTTTGTTGGTAGGAACGATGTTGAAGTTGTAAAGTCGCTGTTTCCCTTTTGAATCTACAGTTTTGATTGAGATATTGGTGATGGTAGCTGTGGTAGCTCCCGGAAAATTGAGCGCTTGAATGGGACGCAAGAAAACAGTTTTGGCTTTGCCGCTTGCCAATTGTGCGTCGGTGCTGAAAACTATTTTTGAGGGGTCGGCAATTAAAACGTAGGCGAGAGCTTCGTCGGTTGAGCTGAAGTCGATCGCACTTGCGCGACCGGGATAGACTAAAATATCGATCGCACTATTGACGGCAATATCTCGACCCACAGTTTGATAGCCTGTTACTCTTGATTGAGCAAAAGCACAGTCGGGGTAGCTTGCAGCGGCGAACACTGCTGCAAGGATTGACAAACTGAGAGTTTTAATTCTTGGGAAAAGCATTGTAGCATTCATAATTGTTATCGGCAGATATTGAGAAAGCTATTCAATTTTGGTTGCACCGGAATGATGGGAATGGGGAATGGGGAATGGGGAGTTGGGAATGATGGAGAATCATTGACCTCAACTTTAGAATTCCGATGGTAACGGATTTGATATCAAGCATTGATTACACTCCTGAGCGGGCTGAGTAAAACCACCCACTCCCCACTCCCCACTCCCCACTCCCCCGCTCACGACGGCTCCGTTATCGGTAAATGTTGAGAAAGCTGTTAACAGTAATAGAAACGGGAGTTCCTTTATTAACCACAGCTACATTAGGGCGGTTTAAAAGTTCTTCAGTTGCTCTATCTGAGCGGCTTTCCATCCGTTTTGCCAGGGGGCTGAAGAAGCCATCGAGGACGGCTGACCAAATTTGGGGGTCTCGACTTTCAACGGTGGTTGTACTGCCCCCAAACCTACCGCTAATACTGCTAGAGCTCCTGACTTTAGGCTCTGCGAACACTTGACCGACTCGTCCAACTCCCGACAGCACTGCGGTGAGGATATCCTGTCCGGCAATATCGGAACCTGGGTCGAAGTAGCCTGAAGCAATCAACGGCCCTCCGCCCTCTCCTGCAATCAAAATTGCGCCTTCTGGAATGGGCTGCTGTTTAATCTGACCGTTTCTATCAGAGTAGACGAGCGCCACAGCAGTAGCTTGTACCATGCGATTGGTTTTGCTGACGGTGCTGGCTTTGGCAATGACAACCGTGCCCGGAGGAAAAGCAATAGAGCCGTCAGTTGCCGTGAAGTCGGCTGTGAGAGTGACGGCAAATTTGTCGTAAAGCTGTTTGCCTGAGCCTTCATCCCACAGCAGGGGAACCGAAACTATGCCGTTGGCTGTGGTTCCAAGGGGAACCTGAGCTGTTTGGGAGGTTGAGCCCGTTTGGGGCGTGCGGTTGAGAATGCCTTTTGCCCCTGGGGAGTTTACTTGTTCCAGAGTTGGGGAATTTGTTAAGGCATCCGCCTCTGGAGCAGTTTCTGGGGAAAGGGTTTGAAATTCTGTATCAGGCAAGGATGTTCGGCTCGCGCTCAGTCGAGCCGCAGTCTCGATTGGGCTATCGGTAGAATCGGAACTTGTTTGGGGTGAAAGGGCAGCCGGAGTTAATTGGTTAGTCGAGTTTTGGGAGTTATCAGTGGTTTCGAGGCTGTCCTCTCCTGCGGGAAACTCCGGGTGTAGCCTTTGCCCGGTGGCGTTATTTGGGCGGTTATATAATTCTTGTGGGATTTGTTCCAAAGAAACGTATGAGGGTTGCAACTTTTGGTTGCCGATATTGACTGTTAGGAATTCACTTGTTGGAGTTGGGTTCGTACTAGCGGCGGCGGTAGCACTTGTTGTCGCTGGAGTGCTTGGTGTTGCACTCACGGCATTCGCTATTCGGTTAGGGTCAAAATTTCCCCTAATTTGTCCGAGTTGGGCGAGTTGGTTCCACCGCTCAAACGGGTCGATTTTTTCTTCTCTTGGAGTTGGAATTAAAGGTGGGGGTATTAACGGTTTGAGTATGGGGCCCGGTGCAGGTGTTCTTGAGGGTACTCTTTGAGGTATGGGTGCGGGTAGTGTTACCGTCCGCACTACTGTTCTGGGTAGGGGTTCGCGTAGAGGAGTAGGTGGCGGTGCAGCGCTCCGGGTAGCGACTAGACGCGGAGTTCGAGGAGAAAGCGGGGCTCTTGACGGTTTGGGCGACGGTTCTGTTTTGGGTTTTGCGGTTTTTTGCGGTTTTTCGGCTAACAGTTTTTGTTGGTCTTGGTAAGCTAATTTAGCCAGCAACTCCGGTTTTTCATCTTTAATGGTGGGAGAAGAGCTTTCTTTTGGTGTTGATTGTGCGATAGGTTCGCGAGGTGATTTAGGCTTGATAAATTGCCAAATCAGCAGTCCTAGCAATAGTATTCCACCAGTCAACAGCAGCATTGTCACTGCTCTAGGAACGCCTCTTTCGGAAACAGGTGGCGGTAGTGGTCTTTCCTCATCTTGAGCGAGTTGATATTGAGTTTCAAGTGTTAGGGGTGCATTGGGGTCAAAGTTAGCAATGAAGTTTTCATCAATATCATCGTCAGAAGGGGAAGGGTTTGGAGAAGGGGAAATAGGGGAATTGATGTTATCGTCATCATTATTAGGGGTATATTCACTTGATGCAGTTGTATGATTCATATTGGCTGTAGTGCTACTATTATCAGGAGTGGTTTTAATTGGATTTTCGGTTAATCCATTTCTTTTGTTAGTCATGGCTTTAGAGTTGAATGTGTTGTGTTTAACTGTACATAAAAAAGCAAAGAGAGAAGACTTCAAGCAAAGGGATGAAACATACTAAATGTTTAAATTATTTAGTTGTTACGGTAGGTTTTTAAATTTACCCACTTGCCGGTTCGTCCCCTTTCCATGTCTCTTTCCTCTTCTATGGTTTGAATTCGACAATTCGGGAAATTTCTAATCCGGCTGCTCTCAAAGAGTGAATAGTCTTCTCTAATTCATTAGCGTTTTCTTTGAGAGGGGATTTGGGAATTTCTACGGCTTTGACGGTGAAGGTTCGATTAAACTGTTCTCGGCTTTCTCCAATACCTTGCTCTAGCACTACGCGAGTAGCAATTACATCTATTTCCCAAACTCCTCTTTTTATTTCTCTGGGTTCTCCTATGTGAGAGATATAGACTCCAGAGCGGGTTTTTCCTGAATAGATGGTGTTGGGAACGAGTGGGGCAAGTTCGACAAGGGAAGCTTTACCAAACTCTGATTCCATCATCAACGAACCCATCCAAGCAGTTGTAGGAACTTTGGCACTGCCTTTAACTTTAATGCCGGGGTCGGGGTCATTTGTGCCAGGAATTTTGCCTGACCAAGCCCAGGTTAAATTCACCCAACTTGACACGAAAGTTTGGATGGTTTTAGGCTCTCTGTAAAACTCATCTTGTTCTGCGATTCGGGCTGCGGTTCCGTCTTTGAGCTGAACAAATGTGACTTTTTTTTGAGATAAAGCTCTCAAACTAACTGTGTTAACTAAAACAGCAATTGTCAGGAGAAAAACAAAGCTGGTTAGCAGGATAAAACACAAGGCTAAGGTGTTTTTAGATTCAGGAAGCAATGGTTGAGATTGCTTGAATTTGACATTCATAAATTCTAATGTTGAGTAGTGGTAAATTTGAACAAATTTGGGTGGACGAATTCAGTCCTAAAGGAGTTTTCCGGCAACAAGACCAATCGCGTTACTGGCAATATCTGTAAGCTGTTTGGTGCTATTGGCGATCGCACTGTACAAAGCAGTCCCTCCACCCTTGGCAATTAACACGGCAAGAATGGGAGAAAACACAGCTAAAAAGAATAAAAAGGCGATATCTGTAACTAACTCTGCATCGGATTTGACAATCACTACAGCGACTAAGCCAACGACGATGTTGTAGCCCAATTGCACTCCAAATAAGGACATAAATCCTATTAGCCAAGCCCAGATTGGTTTTCCTTGCAGCGGCAGTAGCGACAAGCCCATTGCAATAGACATCTCCAATAATTCCAATCCCTTCCCCCGCTTGGTTTCGGGAGTTGAGCCCTTTAAGGGGCTCAACTCCCGAAACCAACGCTTTAATAAGGGTTTCAACGGTTGGTCAACAAGAACTA